>CAILTC010000073.1 GCA_903837025.1 uncultured Bacteroidota bacterium
AACATTGGCTGATACCAAAGAAACTTTCAAAAATGGTTTAATTGAAGAAGAAAATGTTGAGCAACTTCAAATCACGCTTACATCGATAAACAGCACCTTGAATTATAACAAAAGATTGGTAGAAGTAGCTTATAAAATGCTGAAAATTACTTTGGGAATCAACATTAATGATGATCTAAAATTGACAGATCGATTAGACAATTTAACGGTTTCTAATTTAGATCTGGCTTTCTCTCAAAAAGAATTTGTCGTTACAAAAAATGTAAATTATCTTATGGCTACAAATTTTGAAGAGCAAAAACAACTCGAATACAAATTAGAAAAAAGCAAATCATTACCTTCATTAGCGGCTAATTTGAATTATGGTTACAATGCTTTTGGAAATCAGTTTGCATTTTTCACACCCAATCAAAGTTGGCTTAATTATTCAAATCTTGGCTTGAGTTTGCGTTTGCCAATATTCAGCAGTTTGGCGAGAAGTTCAAGAGCACAACAAGCTAAAATAGCTGTAGAACAAGCTAAAACTCAATTGACAGAAACAGAACAAAAATTGAAATTACAATTTGCGAATGCAAAAAGCGAATATGAATTTAGCATAGAAGAATATGCAACTGCAAAAACCAATTTGAATCTTGCTGAAAGAATTGAGAAAAAACAACAAATAAAATTTAGCGAAGGTTTGTCTTCTAGTTTTGATTTCAGCGAAGCCCAAAGACAATTGTACTCCGCACAACAAAGTTATTTACAGTCTATGATGAGTATCATCAACAAAAAGGCAGCATTAGAAAAAGTAATCAATAATTAGAAAATAGACAACGAAAATAGATAATAGACTCAACAACTTATAAATTATGAAAAAAATATTCCTACTAACTGCGCTTTCCATTTCAATGTTTTCATGCGGAAAGAAAGAAGATACTGCAAATATCGACACTTTAATCAAATCGAAAAACGTAAAAGAACTTCAAGCTAAAAAGGCATTAATTCAAGCCGATTTGACAAAAATTGATGCTGCTTTAGGCACATTAGACGTGAAAAAAGAAGAAGCTTTGGTTTCGGTTCTTGCCGTAAAAGACACCGTTTTTAGTCACTATCTTGAAATTCAAGGAAGCGTTAATACAAAAGAAAACATTTTGGTTCAACCTGAATATCAAGGGACTTTAGTCGAATTAAATGTGAAAGCAGGACAAAGAGTTTCAAAAGGGCAAGTTTTAGGACGAATTGACGATGCCGGATTGAGCCAACAAGTAGCAAGTTTAGAAAACCAATATGCATTGGCAAAAACAACTTTCGAACGTCAAAAAAATCTTTGGAATCAAAAAATTGGTTCTGAAATTCAATATTTGCAAGCACAAACTCAAATGATTTCAGCTCAAAGAGGTGTCGCCCAAATCAAAGCACAATTATCAAAAACCGTTATCAAAGCGCCTTTTTCAGGAACTATTGACGAAGTTTTTGTAGAAAAAGGACAAGTGGTTGCACCAAGCGCACAAGGATTGATGCGTATCGTAAATTTAGGAAATATGTATGTTTCGACAGCAGTTCCT
>CAILTC010000074.1 GCA_903837025.1 uncultured Bacteroidota bacterium
AAGGAAGATTTAGAGTTTTACTCGGTGATGCGTTCGGTTCGTGCCATTGAGCATGCCGATATTTGTATCTTGATTATCGATGCCACTCGCGGATTTGAAGGTCAGGATCAAAGTATTTTTTGGTTGGCCGAAAAAAACCGAAAAGGAGTTGTGATTTTGGTTAACAAATGGGATTTGGTCGAAAAAGATACCATGTCAACCAGAGATTACGAAGCCAAGATTAGAGAAGAATTAATGCCGTTTACCGATGTGCCTATTCTTTTTGTTTCGGCAATGACCAAACAACGTTTGTTGAAAGCATTGTAAGCTACGGTTCAGGTTTTCGAAAATAGAAAACAACATATTGCGACATCAAAATTCAACGAATTTATGTTGAAAGTGATCGAAGCGTATCCGCCACCAGCTACAAAAGGTAAATATGTGAAAATTAAATATTGCATGCAGTTGCCAACACCAACGCCACAGTTTGTGTTTTTTGCCAATATGCCACAGTATGTTAAGGAACCTTACAAACGTTACCTTGAGAATAAAATTCGCGAAAACTGGGACTTCTCAGGTGTTCCGATAGATATTTATATTAGAGAAAAATAAAAAAAAGTCCCGATTTATCGGGACTTTTTTATGCTTACTTTTTTATTTGTTTGTTGGGTTCTTGTCGAGTGTCAAAAATTCGAGCGATGAATATAATTCCTTGATATTCTTTGTAAAGTATTTTGTGATTTCGGATAATTCGTCTGAATTCGGGTTCAATTTCATCTTTTTGATATTGCTACGCAAAATGAATTTTTTTGGTAGTCTTTAGAATTTCATTTTTTATGTTCGTTGCGACTTGAGTTGACTTTTCGGAATAATAATAGAAAATTGTTTTTAGACTGTCCCCAAAAAGTTAGACAATATTTGGGATTTTTTTGTGGTTTTGTAGCCAAAATTGATTGCTTGGCAAGCTCACAATGACATCAAAAAACTTAATTATCAGTTGGAGGCGCAGTATATAAAATATTTTCTTCCTCTTTTTGCTTTGCAAATTTAAGTTTACCAAATTTATAGGTAAAGGAAACTCCAAACGAACGGTACGGAATTTTTCGATAACTATTCATAACAACATCGGGAACAATAACTTCACTATTCTGGCTGATGTATTTATTAAATGGCGTTACGGCAATGAAACCAAGACTTGCTTTGTTATTTAAGAATTGTTTTCGGAAAGCAAACGTATAAGTGAAAACCGAAGGCTGCCTACCTTGCCATTGTGTTCCTGAATTGTAATTGCCAAAAACCTCTCCGATTAATGTTTTATTGAACTGATACGACAGATTCAAATTGAGTCTGTAACAGAACGCATTGGAGACAATAGGCGTGGCATTACTGTTTTTGAAATTCCGATTAAAAAATAAGGTGTTCGAACGGAAATTCCATTTTTTACCTGCAATTATCGATGTCGAAATATTGATACCGGTTCTAATTTCGTGATCGATATTGGCTCTCGAAGTAAGCGAAACATCGGTATAAGTAGAATCCCCCACTTTAAGGCTTGGATAATACGTGACATAAGGTTTGATGTCGGGTACAATTGCTTCTGTATATAAAAGTACATTGACGCTACTGCCAGATTCAAATGTTTTGCTATAACCCAATTGGTATTTTTGCCCCACTTCGGGTTGTAGATACGGATTTCCGGTTGTGATATTATGCGGATCGCTTAAATTCATAAATGGATTCAAATCCCTATAATTAGGTCGTTCTATACGATAGGCATAGGAGAATTTTAAGGTTTGATTGTTCGAAAAGGAATGGGATACAATCAAAGATGGCGCAGGATTCTTATAATCCGGAATGGCTACATCTTTGACGCTCGAATACGTGGCTGTATTTTTTGTGTATTCGTATCGAATCCCCGTTTTTACGTCTAAATAGTTGAATAATTTGAAAGAAGTCGAAAGATAAGCGGCATAAATTTTACGTTTATAATCTAATGAATTGGACTGTTGCAAATCCTTAACATAATTATTGGTCGAAGTCAAAGCGTAAACATCGGCATTACTTATTATAGATTGAAAGGTGGTTTTTAACCCAGTTTCTAATACGAAATCTTTATTGATGGGATGGGCGTAGTCGATAGTAAATTGCGCTTCATTTTCTTTACCAAGGTTCAAACTTCGGGCACCCGAAAAAGGGGTGGTTTCTGTTTTGTATTGTTGGTATTGGTCGTAAGACGCATTATTATTGGCGAAAGTTCCAGCATAAGAAATCTCTAATTCTTGATTTTCTTTTTCGAATTTTCTTCTGTACGAAAGGCTATTGTCTAATGTGTTTACCGTGTTGAGATTATCGGAAAAACGCAAACTATTACTATTCGAAAGAATCGCTCCCAGATTGTCAAATTGGGTGAAATATTGATCCGAAATCCCTATGGTTTTATTGGTCAAATGATGAATCGCCACCGTTGCGGCTAGATTATGATGCTCCGAAATTGCCCAATCCATTCCCAATCCTGTATTATAGCTATCTCGGTTCAAATCTCCGTTGCTACTTTGTTGCAGTTCGGACGTAGTATTGTCAAAATGGTTTGTCGATACTCGGTTCATTCCCGTTGGGCTTGTTGCTTTTAGCTGTGCATTTCCGTTGTAAAAAGCATTTAAACTTAAATTATTTTTTTTGAAACCAAGGTTGATACTTCCTGTTTCTAATCGAGTACCAGCGGATAAATTGAGATTTCCATTAAACCCCTGTGATTTATTCTTTTTAAGAATAATGTTGATGATACCACCTGTTCCGCTCGAATCATATTTCACCGAAGGACTATTAATTACTTCAATACTCTGAATTTGACTGTTCGGTATCGCTTGCAAAGCATCGGAAACACTGTTGCCAAAGAGGCTTGATGGTTTACCGTCTATTAAAAAACGAACACTTGAATTGCCTAAAAGTTCAACATTTCCGTCGATGTCAACAGTTACTCCGGGTATTTTTTTTAATGCATCCGAAGCGACTCCACCTTGTGAGGTTACGTCCTTATCGACATTATAGACTACCTTTTCCACCTTATCTTCAATTAGGTGTTGTTTAGTCATAATGGTAACCTCTTGGAGTGTGTTTATATTTTTTTCAAGCAAAATTACTAAAGGCAGATTATTTGTATTCTCATTTTTAATCTCAATGCCTTTTTTTATAAATTTAGTATAACCAAGTTGGTTAACTGAAATAAAATAGCTGCCTGATTTTATATCTTTAATCGTAAAAGAGCCATTTTTATCGGTGATGATTTCGTTTGCGGGTTTCTTTTTATTGATTTCAAAAAAAGAAACGGTTACGAATTCTATAGGTTCGTTTGTAATTGCATCTAGCACTTTACCTGAAAAGGGTTTTAAATTCCCATTTTCTGTAGTTGATGTTTGGGAATAAGAAACAAGATTGAATAAAGTGAATACAATAACAAGTATGCTATTTTTCTTCATTATAAATTTTAGTTTTATTTAAATGGAACTAGCAAATATTTGACAAAT
>CAILTC010000075.1 GCA_903837025.1 uncultured Bacteroidota bacterium
AGGCAGATATTTAGACGGCATTTAGACATGGAAATCCATTTTTTTTATGCCCAATCGGCCTCCTTTGTCTTCGATCAACCTAATTCAGTATAAACCTGTAACCAATGCTAATCCCAACAGGTGAAAAATCATTCTTAAAAACAACGGAGTGGTTCGTCTTAAGGTCATCCAGATAAGCCTTGTAATCGGGATTGCGTATCGGCAACAAGAGGGCCAATGACCAGTAACCGCGGCTTGATGGTCTTGATTTATAATCGATTCCAAATCCAAAAGTGGGTCCGTAGAAAAATTTGTTGTATTCCTTCATATTTGTTATGGCAATTCCAACATTGTACCCATACATGGCAAGCAGATAAGGGGCAATCCTTGAAATCGGCTTATCGGTGGCAAACCTTAACTTTGCACCGGCATTGAACCCCATACCGGCAATCGCATAACCGGCACCTGCAAAAAACCCGATATTTCTTTGGGGATAGACCAAAATACTCCCACCAAAACCGCCATAATCGAGTCCGGCACCAAGTCCGATAGACGTTTTATCAATTACACCCGTCTGTTTTACCGGAGCAAACTCCTGAGAATAAGCTGTAAAAACAGCGCAAAAAACAACACTTAAGAGAAGCCAATACTTTTTCATAACGAAAGATTAAGGAAGCAAACATAGCTATAATATTTTTATTGAAAACTAATAAAATTCCAACGCCGGTAGAAATAGCCATATCGGCAATATTGAAAATTGCGTTGAAGAATTTAAAATGTTGTCCGCCCCAAATCGGGAACCATTCAGGCCAGTTTCCTTCAAACAAAGGAAAATACAACATATCGACTACTCGGCCATAAAGCCAATGACCGTAGGGTTTGTCAGCAAATAGAGTTGCCAAATTACCATAGCTCTCATCGAAAATTACCCCATAAAAAACAGAATCGATAATATTGCCAAATGCTCCCGCTAAAATAAGTGAAATGGCCACAATTAAAAAATTGGAACTTTTCTTTTTAACTGAATCCCAAAGCCAATATCCTATTCCTGTTACCGCAACCAATCGAAAAATGGTAAGAAATAATTTTCCGTAAAGCCCAGGAATTACAGTCCCCCAAGCCATTCCTTCGTTTTCAATGAAATGAATTCTGAACCAACTCATTCCCATAACCTTAATCTCATCTCCTAAAATGAAATTAGTTTTGATGTAGATTTTAGAAAGTTGGTCAACAACTAAGAGGATAAAAACAATCAGGTAAGCTTTTCTTAAATTCATTTTGTAAATTTTAATGCGCAAAAGTATTATTATTTTCTAAAAAAAACGCCCCGAAAGGAGCGTTAAAGGCTTTATATTTAGCAAATTATCTTTGCAAATTTTTTGCTTCGATGCTCATTGTAGCATGAGGAACAATCAACAATCTGTCTTTGTTTATTAATTTCCCTGTTACTTTACAAACACCATAGGTTTTGTTTTCAACACGGAAAAGTGCATTTTTCAAGTCACGAATAAACTTTTCCTGACGAATTGCTAATTGTGAATTCGCTTCCTTAGACATGGTTTCGCTTCCTTCTTCAAATGCTTTAAAAGTAGGCGAAGTATCGTCGGTTCCGTTGTTTAAATCATTCATATAAGCACTTTTGATCAAATCTAAATCAGCTTGTG
The DNA here is from genome assembly GCA_903837025.1 of uncultured Bacteroidota bacterium. Classification (GTDB taxonomy): domain Bacteria; phylum Bacteroidota; class Bacteroidia; order Flavobacteriales; family Flavobacteriaceae; genus Flavobacterium. The sequence continues at coordinate 1,644 of CAILTC010000075.1, forward strand.
CTTTGTTTATTTTTTTAATAATTAATTCTTTGAACTCGGCTAAATCAGCGTCTGAGTATCTTGCAACTTCGTCTATCATTTTCTAATTATTTTGTGATTGCTATTTTAGTTTTTATCTCGTCAAATTCTATTTCTATTCCGTCTTCAATATTTTCCTCAAAAACCAAGATTTCTGTTAAGGTTTCTGATTTAATATAATCCTCATTTGCCTTTACCGCTTCTTCTAAAATGGAATTTTTTTGCAAATGTACTTTAATTTTATCAGTTACCTCAAATCCTGAATCTTTTCTTATGTTCTGAATTCGGTTTACCAATTCTCTGGCAATTCCTTCTTGTTTTAATTCCTCAGAAATGGTGATGTCAAGTGCCACCGTTATTCCGTTAGAATTGGCGACCAACCAACCTTCAATGTCTTGTGAAGAAATAGCTACATCTTCTAAGGTTAAATTTACACTATTTCCGGCAATAACAAGCAACAAGCTTCCTTCACGCTCTAAATCATTAATTTGTTTTTGAGATAATTGTTGTATCTCATTGGAAATCAAATTAATATCCTTTCCAAAACGCGGCCCAAGTGCTTTGAAATTTGGTTTTATTTGTTTCACTAAAATCCCCGAGGCATCGTCTAAAAGCACTATTTCTTTAACGTTTACTTCCGCTTTTATAAGGTCAGAAATCGCCTCAATTTCAGCTCTTTGATTGACGTCAAGCACCGGTATCATTACCTTTTGCAAAGGTTGACGCACCTTGATCATTTCCTTTTTTCGAAGTGATAAAACCAGTGATGATATAGTCTGTGCTTTCTGCATTTTGCTCTCCAACGATTTATCAACAAAGTTTCCAACATATTTTGGAAATTCCGCCAAATGCACTGAGTCAAATTTTTCAGATTGTGTTGCCAACGTTAAATCTCTGTAAAGCTTGTCCATAAAGAAAGGGGCGATTGGCGCCCCAAGCTTGCTTATGGTCAATAAACAGGTGTATAGGGTTTGATAAGCTGCGATTTTATCGGTGGCATATTCGCCTTTCCAAAAACGACGACGACACAAACGAACGTACCAGTTACTCAAGTTTTCTTGAACAAATTCCGAAATTGCTCGAGCAGCTTTCGTTGGTTCATAATCCGCATAAGCAGCATCAACTACTTTTACCAAAGTATTCAATTCAGAAATAATCCATTGATCTATTTCCGGTCTTTCGTTTAACGGAATTTCCGCTTCAGCATACGTAAATTTATCAATGTTAGCATACAACGCAAAAAATGAATAGGTGTTGTATAAGGTACCGAAGAACTTACGACGAACCTCAGCAATTCCCTCTAAATCGAACTTTAAATTGTCCCAAGGATTCGCATTCGAAATCATATACCAACGGGTGGCATCTGGGCCATATTCATTTAATGTTTCGAAAGGATCGGCTGCATTTCCGAGACGTTTAGACATTTTTTGTCCATTTTTGTCTAATACCAAACCATTTGAAACTACATTTTTATAGGCTACTTTGTCAAAAACCAAAGTCGATATAGCGTGTAAAGTATAAAACCAACCACGAGTTTGATCCACTCCTTCGGCAATAAAATCGGCTGGAAAATCTTTATTTCCGTCAATTTTATCTTTGTTTTCAAAAGGATAATGCCATTGTGCATAAGGCATAGAACCTGAATCGAACCAAACGTCAATCAAATCGGATTCTCGTTTCATCGGTTTTCCTGATGCAGAAACCAAGGTGATTTCGTCAACCACATTTTTGTGTAAGTCAATTAAATCATAATTGGCTTCACTCATATTTCCAATTTCGAAACCCTTGAAAGGATTTGTTGCTTGAACACCAGCGGCAATAGCTTTTTCAATTTCGTTGTATAATTCTTCGACCGAACCGATCAGAATTTCTTCGGTTCCTTCTTCGTTTCTCCAAATTGGCAATGGAATTCCCCAAAAACGAGAGCGTGATAAATTCCAGTCATTGGCGTTTTTTAACCAATTTCCAAAACGTCCTTCCCCGGTTGCTTTTGGTTTCCAGTTGATAGTTTCGTTCAAATCGAACATTCGATCCCGCACTTTCGTGATTTCGATAAACCAAGAATCTAATGGATAATATAAAATTGGCGTGTCGGTTCTCCAGCAATGAGGGTAACTGTGCACGTATTTTTCTACTTTGAAAGCTTTGTTTTCTTCTTTTAACTGAATGGCAATTTCCACATCCATCGAGCGTTCTGGTGCTTCGCCATCGGTGTAATATTCATTTTTAACGTATTTCCCAGAATAATTTCCTAAACCATCGATGAATTTACCTTGCAAATTCACTAATGGAACTGGGTTTCCGTTTTCGTCCAAAACTAACATTGGTGGTACTTCCGGAATAGCTTCTTTTGCTACTTTGGCATCATCAGCCCCAAATGTTGGCGCAGTGTGTACAATTCCTGTTCCATCTTCGGTGGTTACAAAATCTCCTGAAATTACTCGGAAAGCATTTTCTGGATTTTGGTAAGGCAAAGTAAATGGCATTAATTGCTCGTAACGAATTCCAACTAAATCAGCGCCTTTACATTCTGAAACGATATAAAACGGTATTTTTTTATCTTCTTGATTGTAATTTGACAATTCCGAAACATCCGAAATTTCGACATATTTACCAGCAAATTGTTTTCCTACCAAGTTTTTGGCAAGAATTACATTAATGGGTTCGAAAGTATATTGATTATACGTTGAAATTAAAACATAATCAATTTTAGCCCCAACAGTCAAAGCGGTATTTGAAGGCAAAGTCCAAGGAGTAGTTGTCCAAGCTAAAATAAATGTGTTTTCAAATAAATGTCCAATATTAAAAACCCTTTCTAAAAATGAGATACTGTCTTCTTCCACTTTGAACTGCGCCACAACAGTGGTATCAGAAACATCTCTATAACTTCCGGGTTGGTTCACTTCGTGCGAAGACAATCCCGTTCCCGCTTTTGGCGAATAGGGTTGAATGGTGTAGCCTTTGTACATCAAATCCTTGTTGTAGATTTGTTTCAAAATCCACCAAACGGTTTCCATATACTTGGATTTGTAGGTGATGTAGGGATCTTCCATATCGACCCAATAGCCCATTTTTTCGGTCAAATCGTTCCACACATCAGTGTAACGCATCACGGTTTTTTTGCAAGCTTCGTTGTATTCTTCTACGGAAATAGTTTTTCCGATATCTTCTTTGGTAATTCCCAATGCGGCTTCAGTACCTAATTCTACAGGCAAACCATGGGTATCCCAGCCTGCTTTACGCTTTACTTGGAATCCTTTTTGGGTTTTATAACGGCAAAATATATCTTTGATCGCACGCGCCATCACGTGGTGAATTCCCGGCAATCCGTTGGCCGAAGGCGGACCTTCAAAAAATACGAATGGTGGGTTGCCTTCGCGAGTGGTGATACTCTTCTCGAATATGTTTTCTTTTTTCCAAAATTCAAGTACTTCGGATGCAACTGTAGGCAAGTTAAGTCCTTTGTATTCAGTAAATTTTATGCTCATTTTATCTTTTCTTAATTCGTGGTGCGAAAGTAATAAATACTTATGAATTATGAGTTATGAGTTATAAGTTTTTGTGCGTGAGGGATGGAAGAGGAAATCCTCCCGATTTCTTTTCGGGAGATTGTAACGAACAGCCCGACCTGTAGTTTTTACGGAGGGTCACGCCTAAATTTTCAAGAAAAAACAGCTGCCAATACTTCTAAAGATTTTGGTTTTCGGAAACCGTCGAGATGAAAAGAGAAATAATCGATTAGAATTTTCAAGACAATTTGTCTTTCGATTACATGGAAAGTTTTCTGGTCGTTGTCGAATTTTAGCGGAATGAGTTTTTTGAACAGATTCGTTTCATGTTCGGTGAGAGAACCCATACCGTGAAATGGGGTAAAAACGCCTTCATTAACATCGAAAAAAGGGAATTCTATTTCGGAAATATCAGGATAAAAACCGAGATATTTGGTGATTTCGAGCATTAAAATCAGGTGAAAATTAGCTGTTTGATCATGATTATCGAGCCAAAGCAAAGCGGTTTCTAAGAAAGCGAAAAGGTGTTCGTTTTTTTCTTCTTCGTGAATGGAATGGTGCAAAATTTCAGAAATAAACATCACGATCGTACTCTTGAAAATATCAGAATGCAGAGTTTGAAAGGGCATCGCAATTTTGATTTCCTTAAAATTTTCGAGTGTGCCTTTATTTTTATGTACGGCTTCGATTTCGAGAATGGTTAGCGGTTGGAAATAAGCGATTTTTTGGTTCGATTTTCGGGACGAAAAAGCATCGCGAACAAAGTAAGATTTTAAGCCACTAGACTCCGTAAAGCACTTTACAATCAGGCTTTTCTCTTTAAATTTGAGGGAGGAGATGACGATGGCTTTGGTTTTTACTTGCAAATTTAGATTGTAGATTAGTAGATGGAAGATTTTCAGAAACTGCTAGCTGAAATCTGCTATCTTATTTTACCGAATTATCATTACTTTTTTGACTTTGGTTTCAGTGCCATCTTGTGATGCAACAAAAATCATATAGACGCCCGATGCTACTTTGTATTTCCCGAAAGCCGTTGTATCCCATTCTATTGTTCCTCCTTCGGATGTGGTTTCGTAAACGAGATTACCTTCAATATCGGTGATTTTTATGTTGGCTTTGTCTAATAATCCTGCAATTTTTACAGTTCCTGTATATTCTGGTCGTACGGGATTTGGATACACATAGACATTACTTAAATTGTCATTGGCAGCAGTTGAAGTGCCTTTGAAGGAGACTAAACCTTTATCTGTAGCGATGAAAACTTCGCCAGTAATACTATTTATATCAATGTCGTTTATGACATTACTTGGCAATGGTGAATTTGTTGGTGTGAAATGATAGATCGTTTGCTGACCGTTTGGCGAAACTAAAAATATTCCCGAATCGAGTGTCCCAATCCATTTGTTATTGGCTCCATCAACAGCAATATCGGTGATAAATTGCTGGTACATCAGTTCTTGTGCGAGGTTATTATCTAAGATAATTATTGAATTAGTATTTAATTGAGCATCGGTGAGTAAACTGCTAACATTTGGCAATATTCGCAATCCTTTTGAAGTCCCTATCCAAAGTTGATCTTTATTATCTACTACAACGGATCTAACATCGATACTAGGTAAATTACCGGTATCGGTTCCTATGGTGATTTTTTTAAATTTATTGATACTTTCGTTAAAACCCAGAATTCCATCTCTATTTGTAGTAAGCCATTTTGTTCCGTTTTTGTCAATTGTCATTTTGCCATAATCAGTCGCTATACTTGAGTCAAGAATAGCATCCGTTGAAAAACTTTGCCATTGTCCGTTTGCTTTTAATTCCTTTAATCCACTTTTTATTAAACTATTGGTCACCCAAAGATTTCCCGATTTATCAAAAGCAGTTCCATTAATTCTGACATCAATATAGCTTGGATTTGGCGGACTTAATATCAAAGATTCCAATCCGCTGTTCGATTGATTATATAAAAATTTAGGAACGTCGTCTACGATTTTTAACAAACCTGAAAAAAAGGAACTAGCATAAACCTCATTCTCATTATTAGGATTCACTGTAATTCTACACATTGATTTTGCTCCCAATACCTTTTCGTAAGGAATATTCAACCAGCCCGAAGAGCTGTATTTACTGATGCCGTAACTATCTAATGGATATGGATTATAATCCCCTGTGTAACTCCCATAAACCGTCCAAAGTGAAGTTGTTGTGGCCTGAAGAGCAAATATACTATTCCTTGAAGGCCCGCTTGGAGAACTGTTTTCAAAAACCAAAGCAGCTGAAATTGTGGTAGTTATTAATCCGTTTTCTTGTGTGCCAATATAAACAGAATCCCCTACACTGGTCGCACAGGTAAAATTAGGAATGCTTCCAGTAATTTGACTACTGTTTATTTGTCGCACCAACGCCATTTGATTATTATAAATAGAGACATTATTAGGAGTTGTAATAATCAAATAATCTACCGTTGCTCGCATATCTACGGAGGGTTGAGAAAGTTGTAAATAGCCTGAAAATGAATTAGAAATAGCATTGTATTTATGAATATATCCAGAAGTATTTACAGCAAAAAGTTCTGTACCGAAAGCCTCAACACTTGACCAACTCCCTACCGCAATTTTTGTCCACTGGTTATAATCCACTAAATTTTTATTGGTTATGGCTGCCCATTTGATTCCGTTGTTTGTAGCAGCATAAATAAATCCATTGTATATAGTTGTCTGCTTGACTATGGTTTCTATTCCATTATCTCCTATAAAATAAGTATCGCCAAATTGATTTGTGGTCAAATTAAATTGGACGATACCAAAATCACAGGAAACATAAACAATTCCGTCATATTCCATAAAATGATTGATTTTTTTTATGTTTGCGGGAAGCTGTTTATTAATAATATCGACAACTTTTATCATACTACCATCGGCTTCATTAATGACAATCATTAATCCATTTTCATAACCAACGAGAGTTTTATGAAACGTTTTGCTGTAATATAAAGACGAAATTGTTTCGCCCGAAAGTCCATCAATGGTATTGATCGTCTTCATTTCGTTTGTAGCTATTTTTTTGGAAAACAAAGCATTTTCCGAAGCTGCAAAAATAGCGGTTGGAGATTCTGATAAATCCTTGATGTCATTATACGAAAAGTAGCCTTTCCACAGCAAGTTGTTTTGAGTAAAACCCATTTGCACAACTATCAGAAACAGGAAATATAAAAATTTATTTTTCATTCTTTACAGAAATATAGATTCGCAAATATACTACAAACGAAAGTTTTTGTGTTTTGTTCTGCTAAATAAAAGCCTACTATTAATTTGAGATTAAATCGTACCCTTTTCATTCAAAAAAAGAGAATAGATAAAAAAGGGCATGCATAGAATAAAATACGAAATATCGGCTTTACTGTCGTAAAATGCACTTTTAAAACTGCTATTAAAAATGGTGAATCCAAAGTAAAATAAGATGGTAAAAAACAAACTTAATCCTGAATAAAAATAAACATCCGTCTCTTCTTGACAGAAAAATGACAAACAAAACGCTATAAAAATAAACAACAAACTGAACTGTAATGGCATCAGAAAAGAGGACTGAATAATAAAAGGATTCATCACTTTAAAATCTTCAAAATGATTCCAAACAAAGGGTAAAAAACTTAAAATAAATAGTGATAATGCTATTATACCTAGATAGCACGTGTTTTTTAAATCTATTTTTTTTGTCTTTAAAGCAAATACGAATGTAATCAAATACGGAATTACAAAAACATTTCTAGTAGATAGCATCAACCCAATTAACGCTCCGAAAATAAGATTAGAATGCCATCCCTTTTTATATTTTTTGAAGAAAAAAACAATAGAAAGCAGTATCAAACTGCCATTTGTAAAAATATTGCTTCGGGTACAAATTTCCCAAATATAAAACAAAGATGTAGCAACGAATAGAAACAATATGACTTTGTTTTCTAAGGAGTTGTTGCGTTTTTTTAATAAAAAAACGCACACCAGAATCCCTAAAAAAGAAAATAATCCTAATTCTCCAATGAAATAAAAAGGTAAGGCTAAAATGAAATAAAAAGGCATGGGTCCTGGATAATTTCCATCAAAAGATTTTGCAGCATAAACATATTCGTTATGAAAATAATTGTTCCAAAAAGAGGAAATAACACTCCAACGATCCACATTTAAGCTTTCTTTTGGCACAAAATATAAAAGTGCAATTGCCACTAAAAAATACAAAGTCAAAAGCAGGTTTATAGATAGCTTCAATTTTATAAGCAAACTGGTAATTGGTTCTTTTTTAAACCAAAGAAGAAAATAAAAGCCTATTATAAATAATGAAAAAACAAAAGAATAAGAAGATACTCTGCTTAAATACTTAATGCAGAAAATAAAATTAATAAATAAAAAAACGAGCAAGGAGATATACTTCTTGTTTAATAATTTGGTATTTATCATTACTTAGAAATTGAAACTTTTGAATATTATTTTGGTCTAAAATACGGAAGATATTCTTATATATTCTAGATCCTATAGCAAATTTAGATTTTAATCCTTTAGCCATAAAAAAATGCTCTCCAAAAAGAAGAGCATTTTTCAAATTATTTAAAAAGCAATTAAAACTAAACCACTCCTTGAGCGAGCATGGCATCAGCAACTTTCACAAATCCCGCAATGTTAGCGCCTTTTACGTAGTTGACATATCCACTTTCTTCCTTACCATATTTTTTACATTGATTGTGAATTCCAACCATAATGTCTTTTAATCGCTCATCCACTTCCTCGCTAGTCCAGTTCAAACGAATAGAATTTTGCGTCATCTCTAATCCGGATGCGGCAACTCCTCCAGCATTAGCTGCTTTTCCTGGAGCATAAAGCACTTTCCCGTTCAAAAAAAGTTTAATCGCGTCTAAAGTGCATGGCATATTTGCCGCTTCGGTAACGCAAATCACGCCATTTGCGATTAGCATTTTCGCATCCTCTTCGTTTAATTCGTTTTGAGTTGCACATGGAATGGCAATGTCAACCTTAACCTCCCAAACACTTTTGCCTTTGTGAAAAACGGCGTTCGGGTATTTCTCTAAATAAGCTTCGGCTTTATTATCTCCTCTAGCTCTCATTTCGAGCATAAATTCAATTTTATCTCCAGAAATCCCTTCTGCATCATAAATATATCCATCAGGACCAGAAAGGGTTAGCACTTTTCCGCCTAATTCATTTATTTTTAAGGCAACACCCCAGGCTACGTTACCAAATCCAGAAATAGCAACTGTTTTTCCTTTGATTTCATGACCTATCGTTCTAAGCATTTGCTCCGTAAAATAAACCACTCCATAACCTGTTGCTTCGGGGCGTATTAATGAACCTCCGTAAGCAATTCCTTTTCCGGTTAGAACTCCCGTAAATTCATTTCTGATTCGTTTGTATTGACCAAAAAGATAGCCAATTTCTCGGGCTCCTACGCCAATATCACCGGCAGGAACATCTATATCTGGACCAATATGTCGGCATAATTCCATCATGAAAGATTGGCAAAAACGCATCACTTCTCCATCCGATTTTCCTTGAGGATCAAAATCCGAACCTCCTTTTCCGCCTCCCATAGGAAGCGTTGTTAAACTATTTTTGAAAACTTGCTCAAATGCAAGAAATTTAAGCACGGATAAATTTACTGTGTGATGAAAACGAATTCCTCCTTTGTAAGGTCCTATCGCTGAATTCATCTGAATTCTGAATCCTCTGTTCACTCTGATTTCTCCAGCATCATCAACCCAAGGAACTCTAAATATTATAGACCGTTCCGGTTCTGCAATTCTTAGAAGTAAATTCTTTCCATCATATTTTTTTTGCTCTGCAATAAAAGGGATAACGGTTTCGGCAAATTCTCTAACAGCTTGAATAAACTCAGGCTCATTCGGGTTTTTTGACTCCACTTGAGTCATAAATTGATTAATTTTATCTTCCATTTTTGGGATTATTTTTCAAATAAGATTACTATTAAATCACAACTGAAAACGAAACAACTAACTTTAAGAAAACGATTTCGTAACTAAATACAAATATACATTTTATAAGAATATTGATCCTCGTTTTTTAATATTCTTAACCAAATCACTTCATTTTTATAAATGCAGAAACAATTTTATTTAAAATCTATAGTATCAATGGCGAAATATAAAAAACCTTATCTTTTATTTACATAATATTAATAATAACTGATGTTTATATATATTTGATTATTAACATCCCGAATGATTGATGTTTTTATATATTTGTAAAAAACTAATTTGTTTTTAATGGCCCTAAAATCTACAATATTATTTTGTTTTCTCCTTTTCGGATTTTCGAATATTGCCCATGCACAATTTGGATTTTCACAAGAAATTGGTGTTATTGCTGGTCCTGTAGCCTTTCAATCGGATTATGGAGAAAGACATGATTTCTCTACAAATGCAGGGAATACCGGATACGGAATTGGTATTATTCACTATTTAAACTTCTCCTACGAAGCAGATTGTAATTGCTATACTCCCGAAACTTATTTTAATGATCACTTTAAATTAAGAAGTGAATTGTCCTATAATAAAACTGAGCTTAGAAATTTTGGCCAATGGGTTGCTCCAAATAAAAAGAGCCTTGGCGCTGACCAATTACGAGCTATGAGAGGAAGTACTGCAGTTACCAATATAGGAATGCAACTGGAATATTTTCCGTTTAGCATTCGCGAATTTGAATCTACAATAGGAAGTTGGGCGCCATTTATCAGCCTTGGAGGACAACTTAACTTTTATGATGCGAAAGCCTCTTCAACAATGGGACCTTTGGGAACACCGTTGACAACATTCCCTAAATATCTTGTACCATCAGATGGCCGTCCTTATGGATTTTCTACCGAAGGAGGTACTGTTTGGTCAGTCGTATCAAGTGTGGGAACCCGCTATAAACTGGCCCGTTTATCTGATTTGATGGTCGATCTAAGAGTTCAATATTATTTTTCGGATTGGGTAGACGGAATTAACCAAAACAAAGCACTTTTCAAAGAAAATAAATCAAATGACTGGTTGGTTTGGTTTAACGTTGGTTACATTTATTACTTACAATAATAGTAATATAAGCATAAAAAAGAGGCTGTCGAAATTATTTTTTTGACAGCCTCTTTTAATTTTCGTCCCTTTTAATCAATTATATAAGTTTACGAAGTGCAAACATAACTCCTAAATGAAGTCCTTCGTGAAAATTATTAAAAGCCATTGCATCCTTGGCACTTTTTAAAATAAAACCTGTTGATGTTGGATATTCGGTGAAATTTTTAAAGATTTCAGCATCGATATCAGCTGCTGTTTGATCAATCGTACTGAATAACAACGACTTAATTTCATCCACTTCTGCCTGTGTAGCTTGATGTTCTGGTTTGGTTCCTTTCTTGTATTTTTCGACCATTTCATCCGAAACATTCATAGGCAAACCCGATAATTTATACACTAAAAGTTGTTGGGTCACAATAACATGGCCAATATTCCAAATTAAATTGTTGTTGAAACCCTCAGGAATAGCATTGAGTTGGTCTAAAGTATAGTTTTCTAAAAACGGAGCAATCATTTTTCGGCTCGTTCTTGTAATTTCGAAAATTGAATTCATTTTATTAAAGTTTG
>CAILTC010000076.1 GCA_903837025.1 uncultured Bacteroidota bacterium
ATGAAGTTGTTACAGAAATAAAAAATAAAGTAACAATCTTAAAATTCAGAAAGAAACAATAAAAAACCTAATACTAGATTTATTCCAGTATTAGGTTTTCTTTTTCAGGGATCATTTACATCCTTTACATCTATTTTCTTGGTTTTCAGTTATTCTTATTGTTTTTTGGCCCTCAAAATGGGTTTTAAAATTTAACATTATATACTAATTTTATCACAAAATATAAACTAATTTAAAAACAACAACAAATACTAATATTGTCACAACAAAATATACTACCTTTAATACAGCAACATTTACTAAAATAAGTCCAATAATAACTGACAATACATAGCCATCATTAGCTAAATGTAAAATAAAAAATATTTTTATCATGGCGACACCAAGGGAGAAATTTGCAGAGGCTCTGAAACATCTGAAAAAATTACAGGATTAGGGGACAGTAGGAATATATACCGATGAACTACCTAACAGGACTTCTCGCGAAATTCTGGTCAAAAATGGGTTTATTAAGGAGGTCACAAAAGGTTGGTAGATTGCTGGTAGATCCAGAAGAAAAACAAGGCCATACAACATCATGGTATAGCATAACTAATTAACCCTTTAAAATAGTATTGAATAATACTTGTAAAAACCTTTCTAATTATCTAAAATCATTCAATGCCTTTTCTATAATAGCCAAACAATCGTGAATTTGACTTTCAGTTATCACCAAAGGCGGCGCTAATCGTATTTTGTTTCCATGCGTAGGTTTTGCCAATAATCCATATTCGCTAAATTTCATGCAAATATCCCAAGCTAAATCGGAGTTTTCGTCACAATTAATCACAATCGCATTGAGCAAACCTTTTCCTCGAACTAAAGTAATCAAGGAATTTCTTTGGGCAATTTCGTTCAATCCATTTCTCAAAATATTTCCTAAATAGGCTGCATTTTGGGCTAGTTTTTCGTCTTTAATTACTTCAAGAGCAGCAATGGCAACAGCAGCAGCAATTGGGTTTCCACCAAAAGTAGAACCGTGTTGTCCCGGTTTGATTACGTTCATGATTTCGTTATTGGCCAAAACTGCCGAAACAGGATAAACCCCTCCAGAAAGTGCTTTTCCCAAAATCAAAATATCAGGTTTTATCTCAGGCGTATTTTCACATCCATTTTTACACGAACAATTACCACAAGTAGCTAATAATCTTCCGGTTCTTGCAATTCCGGTTTGTACTTCGTCAGCTATAAATAAAACATTATGTTGCTCGCAAAGTGCTTTGGCTTTCGCCAAATATCCGTCGGAAGGAACATAAACACCTGCTTCACCTTGAATAGGTTCTACTAAAAACCCAGCAATATTTGTCGATGATTTTAATACGTTTTCTAAGGCATCAATGTCATCGTACGGAATTTTGATAAATCCAGCCGTGAAAGGACCAAAGCTTTTACGGGCAGTTTCATCATTCGAAAACGAAATTATAGTTGTAGTTCGCCCGTGGAAATTATTCTCACAAACGATAATTTGAGCTTGATTTTCGGGAATTCCTTTGACTTCATACGCCCATTTTCGGCATAATTTAAGCGCTGTTTCTACGGCTTCAGCACCTGTATTCATTGGCAAAACCTTATCGAAACCAAAATATTTAGTTACATATTCTTCGTATTTCCCCAATTGATCATTATAAAAAGCGCGCGAAGTCAATGTCAATGTTTGCGCTTGCTTAATCATTGCATTTACAATTTTAGGGTGACAATGCCCTTGATTTACTGCCGAATAAGCCGAAAGAAAGTCAAAA
>CAILTC010000077.1 GCA_903837025.1 uncultured Bacteroidota bacterium
ACAAAAGGAGAATGTGACCAAATCATACCGTCTCTCAAGAAAACTTTACGTTTGTGTGAAAAGTAAATCGATGGAATTTCAATTTGCTCTTGTTCGATGTAACTCCAAACGTCTAATTCTGTCCAGTTCGAAATTGGAAAAACACGAACGTTTTGACCATTTTCTATTTTTCCGTTTAATAAATCGAATAATTCTGGTCGTTGATTTTTTTCGTCCCATTGACCAAAATCATCACGAACCGAGAAAATACGCTCTTTAGCTCTTGCTTTTTCTTCGTCACGACGTGCACCACCAATACAAGCATCAAATTTGAATTCTTCAATTGCGTCTAAAAGTGTAGTCGTTTGCAAGCTATTTCTACTAGAGTATTTACCTGATTCTTCAACAACTTTTCCTTCGTCGATTGCATCTTGCACATTACGAACGATTAATTCCAATCCTAATTCGGCAACCAATCGATCTCTAAATTCGATGGTCTCCGGAAAATTATGACCTGTATCTACGTGTAATAATGGAAAAGGAATTTTTGCAGGAAAGAACGCTTTTTGCGCCAATCTTACTAATGTAATAGAATCTTTTCCACCAGAGAAAAGCAAAACTGGCTTGTCGAACTGAGAAATTACTTCTCTAAAAATGTAAATCGCTTCGCTTTCGAGAGCGTTTGTTTTTAATATGGAACTCATTTGTTGTTTATTTGGTAATTTGTTTATTTGTCAATTCGGTTAAACGATTAAACAAATAAAACGATTAAACTTTTATTTTTGGTGCAACCCGCATTCTTTATGACTTGATTCCCACCACCATCTTCCGGCTCTAATATCTTCGTCAGGTGTGATTGCTCGTGTACAAGGTGCGCAACCAATACTCACAAAACCTTGTTTGTGCAAGGCATTTTGCGGCACATTATTATCGTCTATGTATTTTTGAACATCCGCTAAGGTCCATTTTAATAATGGATTGAATTTGATAATATCAAAATGAGCATCGTATTCAAAAAGTGCTAAATCATTTCTGTTTTCGGATTGTTCGGCTCTTAAACCCGTAATCCAAATCGCATTACCTTTCAACGCTTTGGTCAACGGCGCTACTTTTCGAATGAAACAACATTGTTTTCTATTCTCTACCGATTCGTAAAAGCTGTTAGGCCCTTTTTCTTGAAGCAATTGCTCAACCGCCGCAGCTTCCGGAAAACAAACTTTGATTGCTGTTTTATACTTTTTCAAGGTCTTGTGAAAAACGTCATACGTTTCTTGAAATAAACGACCTGTGTCTAAAGTAAAAATGGTAATTGGCAAATCGTTTTTAGCGATTAAAGCCGTAATTACTTGGTCTTCTTGTCCGAAAGAAGTCGAAAAAACCACTTTGTCTTGGTATTCATTAGCCAAAAAAGCCAAAGTTTCCTCGATCGAGAAATTAGCTGTTTTTTCTAATAATGTATTTACTGCTGTTACACTCATTTTATTTATTTTTAAATCTATTACCCTATCGGTTTGGTAGATTAGTCTGCAAAAGTACTATTTTTTTTAGAAGTACAAAACTTATCGACTTGAATTTATATATTTTTTAATTCCAAAAAAAACTTAGTTTGTCATTTCGACGAAGGATAAATCGCATAACGAGAGCAACAAATGTGATTTATTTCATCCGTTCGCTATCGCTCGGGCCTTATTTGTCGAAATGACAAATTGGAAATTTTTATTGTTAAAAAGCGATGTCCGCCAGGGAGTTGTTTTCTATAATCATCAAGGTGTTGTCCCGCACTTCCATCATCAGCTTACGAACGGCGCAAATAGATTCATCCGTGCAATCGTCGCATTTTTCATAAAAGTTATGGCTGGCGCAAGGTAACAAGGCAATGGGTCCTTCGAGAATGCGATAGACTTTTGCCATATTGATGTCTTTGGGGTCTTTTATTAAATAATAGCCGCCGCCTTTTCCTTTTTTGGCACCCAAAAAACCAGAATGACGCAGCAGCA
>CAILTC010000078.1 GCA_903837025.1 uncultured Bacteroidota bacterium
GTATTCTCTTTTGCTACATATATCAACGGAATTTTAAAATTAAGTTTCATCAATAGTATTTTGCCAATTGTGGGTATTTTACTAACTGTTTTTGTTATCAAACGCGTTTTGGGTGGATCTATAGAAAAAGGAACTTCGCAAATTTTATATGCTGTTGCCAAAAAAGCGAGTATTATTCCTAAAAAACAAATGTATGCCCAAATCATAACCAGCTCTCTTACGGTGGGTTTAGGAGGTTCTGCAGGTTTAGAAAGTCCGATCGTTATCACGGGTGCTGCGTTTGGGTCTAATTATGCCCAACGCTTTAAACTAAGTTATAAAGACAGAACCTTATTGATAGGTTGCGGAGTCGCAGCAGGAATTGCGGCTGCCTTTAATGCTCCTATTGCAGGAGTATTATTTGCCATCGAAGTGCTTCTTGTCGATGTGAGTATTTCGGCATTTACCCCAATAATGATCGCTGCTGCCACTGGTGCTTTGGTTTCGGTTATTGCTTTGGACGAATCCATTTTATTATCCTTTAGGCACAAGCAAGACTTTAATTACCATAATATCCCGTATTACATTTTACTGGGTGTATTTACTGGATTTATTGCCGTGTATTATTCCCGAAATTTTCAACGGGTGGAACATTATTTTTCTAGACTCCGATTAAGTCCTTACAAGAAAGCCCTTTTTGGAGCTTCTATTTTAGCGGTGATTATTTTTGTTTTCCCAACTCTTTTTGGCGAGGGTTATGAAAGTATTAAAACCTTGGCCGAAAATGATCCTGGAGAATTATTAGAGAACACCCTCTTTCACGATTTTAGAAATAACGATTGGGTCCTATTGGCCTTTATTGGTTTGACTATGATGCTCAAAGTTTTTGCCACAGGAATCACTTTGGGAAGTGGAGGAAATGGTGGTAACTTTGCTCCTTCCCTATTCTTAGGTTCGTATGCTGGCTATTTCTTTTCGAAATTTTTTAATCTAACAGGCATCACTAAATTACCCATTAGCAACTTTACCATGGTAGGAATGGCAGGGATTCTCAGCGGATTATTTCATGCACCGTTAACTGCGATTTTCCTTATTGCTGAGATTACCGGAGGTTATGACTTGATGATTCCGCTTATGATGGTGACCTCTATAAGTTTTGCAATCTCTAAACGCTTTGAAAAACATTCGTTGGATGTAAAATCTTTGGCCAAAAAAGGAAACGCTTTTACGAGCAACAAAGACACGAATATCCTTTCTACCTTAGACATTAATAAAATTATTCAAACCGATTATTTGACTATTTCTCCAAATGAAAATTTAGAAAAATTGGTCGATTTAATATCCCATTCTAACCAAGTTATATTTGCAGTTGTAGATGATGAAAACCATTTATTGGGCATCGTACATTTTAACGATATAAGAGAAATTATTTTTAATACCTATAGGGTGAAATACACTTTGGTCAATGAAATTATGATCAAACCTATCGACATAATATATCCAGCCGATAGCATGGAAATTGTTATGAATAAATTCGAAAAAGCTAAAGTTGCCTTTTTGCCAGTACTCAAAAATGGTAAATACTATGGTTTTATTTCTAAAGCAACCACCCTCGAAGCTTATCGAGAAAAGTTAAAAAGGATGACAATAGAATAATTTTTAAATCCTCATTATGTCAAAATTAGAAAACTATTTATTTCAAATCGAAAATGCAAAAGTCATTGATAATTCCATTCCCTATTCTAAATATGTTGCTTTAGATTTAGCTGCATCTAACACGAAATTGTCTGAAATAGACATGGAAAATGCCTTTATCTTCGAAGATTTTATCGAAAAGTATCTTTTAGAAAACGATGCCAAAGTCGCTTTTGGCGGTTATAATGAAGTACGCAGTTTGTACAATAAAAATAGTCATTTTAATGCCGAAAATAGAAACATTCATCTTGGAATAGATTTTTGGATAAAAGCAGGAACTCCAGTTTTAGCAGCTCTTGACGGAATCGTTCATAGTTTTGAATTCAATGCTGGATTGGGAAATTATGGACCAACAATTATTCTGGAACACATCTTTGAGAATCAAAAATTCCATACTTTATATGGGCATTTAGCAGAAGAAAGTATTGAAAACATTGAAATTGGAACTCTTTTCAAGAAAGGACAAAGATTAGCTATTTTAGGAGATTCATCGGTAAATGGTGGTTATGCTCCGCATTTACATTTTCAAATTATCAAAAATATAGAAGATAAATTTGGCGATTATGCTGGAGTTTGCAGTACAAAAAACTTAGATTATTATTTAGAAAATTGCCCAGACCCCAATTTGTTACTGAAAATATAACTATCTTTATATCATTCGTTTAAATGAAAAAAATGTGATTTAGTACTACTAAAATCAAACTCAAAATGAAAGATATAAATCAATTGTTAACCTTATTGGGAAAGGAAAAGGACTTTTTGCTGGATCATGTTTGCAAAAAAATACCAAAAGATGAAATATATTTACCAAGTTCTTCCCACATCGAAAACTATTTTCTTCAAAGCAATAGAAATGGGCAAACCATTCGGAGTTTAACCCAGCTTTACAATCATGGCAGACTTTCGGGAACTGGTTATCTTTCTATTTTACCTGTAGATCAAGGAATTGAACATACCGCAGGAAGTTCATTTTCATCAAATCCTATTTATTTTGATCCTGAAAACATAATAAAACTAGCTATAGAAGCCGGTTGTAATGCAGTTGCATCGACTATGGGCGGACTTGCGATGTTGTCCAGAAAATATGCCCATAAAATTCCGTTTGTGGTAAAAATTAATCATAACGAATTGTTGACATATCCCAATAAATTTGATCAAATTATGTTTGCCAGTGTCAGAGATGCCTGGAATATGGGCGCTGTGGCGGTTGGAGCAACAATCTATTTTGGCTCAGCCGAATCCAACAGGCAAATTATAGCAGTGGCAAAGGCTTTTGAAGAAGCGCATCATTTAGGAATGGCAACTATTCTCTGGTGTTATTCTAGAAATGATGCTTTTATAAAAAATGGCATCGATTATAATTCAGCGGCAGATATTACTGGACAAGCCAATTATTTAGGTGTTTCGATACAAGCGGATATCATCAAACAAAAGTTACCGATAAATAATGGTGGTTTTACCACTATTCAATTTGCCAAAAATAGTCCTGAAATGTACTCCAAATTATGTAGTGATCATCCCATAGATCTATGTCGTTATCAGGTTGTGAATTGTTATTCGGGACGTATTAGTATGATCAATTCTGGTGGTGAATCGAAAGGCAAAACCGATTTGGCCGAAGCCATAAAAACAGCCGTAATTAATAAAAGAGCTGGTGGAAGCGGAATAATCATGGGGCGAAAATCCTTTCAACGCCCCTTTGACGAAGGCGTGAATATAATAAATGCGGTACAAGAAATCTATTTATCTAAAGAAATCACTATAGCATAAAACCTGATTTATAATTCGATTGCGTCGAAATTTTTGTTAAAAATAACCTAACCGATAATCAAAAACTAGATTCTCAGTTTAAGTTTGCAGTATAAAAAATGAAGCTGTCATTCCTTTCAATATAGCAAACAAATAAACTCTAAAAACCCGATGCAAATCAATCCTAAACTATTATTATTGTTATTTTTTGTTCTTTCAAAACCTGCTTTCAGCCAAGAATTATCCGCTAACAAAGCATCTAAACAATATTCGACAACTCAAATATGGGATTTTATTTGCGCAAATTATGCCTTGACAGGAGTTGCAAAGGTTCAAGTTGCAAAAACCGACAAAGGAGGAACTTTAAAACTAGCCATAGAAACAAATGATCCTACATTTATAATTTCGGGAACGGTGTATGTTTATCTTGCAGATAATTCGATTATTACTTGTTCTGACAAAGGAATTCGAGAAATTTCAGGCAATCAAATCATAAGTTATTATGCTTTTTCGACTCTTGAAATGAACAAACTAAAGAAAACGAATATCCAATCTCTTCGATTTAATATAAATGGAAACAGCAAAAAATTCAGTAGTCAAATAGGTAATTTTACAGCCTTGAACAAAAAAAATTATTTTGAAACAGCTAACGATACAAGTAAAAAAAGTTTCGATACATCAGAAGAAATAGCTGCAATTTATAAATAGATTTATTCTTTTTACTGGAAATTTTATTACATTTTTAAAAATACAAATATTTATTTTTACATCTAATAAATACCTAAAAAACAAAGCGTTACAAAATAAATCTATTTATAATCCCACTGAATTAAAATTCTAAAGAAATTGAATTCCTACAAATAAATTAGACAAATAATGATTTCAACTTAAAAATTTATTATTTTTACTTCATATTTTTATATAAAATGGTAGCTAACGAAAACACAATTGTTAAATTCTATACTGCATTGTCGAAAGCTGACACAAACAAATTGTGTGAATGCTATCATCCTACTATTCAGTTTATTGATCCTATCTTTGGATTATTAAAAGGAGATGAAGTTTGCCAAATGTGGAAAATGCTAATTGAAAGTAGCAAAGGCAATTTAAAAATTGAATTTTCAGATGTAAAAGCCAATGACTATTTAGGATCAGCCAGATGGATTGCAAATTATCATTTTAGTAAAACGAACCATAAAGTAGTCAATAAAATCTATTCGAAATTTCATTTCAAGGATGGCCTAATTATCAAACATACAGATGATTTTGACATTAGTAAATGGGCTAAACAGGCAATGGGATTGAAAGGTTTCCTTTTTGGTTGGACTGGTTTTATGCAGAAAAAAATTCAAGAGCAAGCCCGTTTTTCTTTAAAAACATACATCAAAAAGCACGCTAAATAAATTTCGCTTTTTGTTTATTTTTGAGCTAATTTTTAAAATAAATAAACAAAAAGGAATCCATGTTTACAACTATTCAAAATAACACATTCTTTTGAAAACACACTATTGATATTCTATAAATTGTGATATTTTTTGCTTAAATTTGGTTTTTATGCTAAATGATATAAAAAAAATAAGGGTAATAATTAATAGAAGTTCCCAATCTTCATTCCTATATGAAAACAGAAAAAAAAACGGAGCTAATAAAAGCAGAGGAAAATACTGTTTCAAAAATAGCCAAAAACAAAGTTATAATTGAAAACACAGATTTCCCTATTGTAGGTATTGGTTCTTCTGCTGGCGGACTTGAAACTCTTGAACTTTTTTTTAAAACAATACCCGATAATACAGGAATGGCTTTCGTGATTGTTCAGCACCTTGACCCCAATCATGTGGGTATGATGCCTGAATTATTACAAAGAATGACAACCATTACGGTCATCCAAGTTAGTGATTGCCTAAAAGTAAAACCCAATTGCATATATATTATTCCTCCTAACAAAAGTATGTCGATACTTAACGGTGAATTACATTTATTTGTTCCCGTAGAAAGACACGGTTTGCGATTACCAATAGATATTTTCTTTCGATCGCTAGCAGAGGACAGACAAGAAAAAAGTATTGGAATTATTCTTTCAGGAATGGGCTCTGATGGTAGTTTGGGACTTAAAGCAATTAAAGAAAAAAACGGATTAGTTCTTGTTCAAGATCCTAATACTGCAAAATTTAATGGAATGCCAACTAGTGCACTTCAAGCAATTATTCCTGATATCATTGCTCCTGCTGAAGAATTACAAACTAAATTAACAGATCTTCTTCAATATATGCCGGTTACAAAAATAGATCACGAAATAGACAGCAATAACAAAAGCAATATAGATAAAATTATAATCCTACTGCGCGAACAAACGGGTCATGATTTTTCATTGTATAAAAAAAGCACCCTATTTCGACGAATCGAAAGAAGAAAAGGAATTCACAAAATTGCAAAAATCGAAAAATATGTTCGATTTATGCAAGAAAATCCAAAAGAGACAGAAATACTATTTAAGGAATTACTCATTGGCGTAACCAACTTTTTTCGTGATCCCGAAGTTTGGAAAAAACTCAAAGACGAAATATTACCTCAAATGCTTGAAAAATTACCCGAAGGTTATGTGTTGCGAGCATGGGTAACTGGATGTTCAACGGGTGAAGAGGCCTATTCATTAGCTATCATTTTTAAAGAAGTTTTACAAAATTTAAAAAAACGACGAAACCTAAGTTTACAAATATTTGCCACAGATCTTGACTTAGATTCTATTGAAAAAGCGCGCAAAGGCTTTTTTTCTGAAAATATAATTCAAGATGTTTCTCCTGAGCGACTTTCACATTTTTTCATCAGTGATAATGAAGGATACCGTGTAAATGCTGTCATTAGAGAAATGGTCGTTTTTGCTCCA
>CAILTC010000079.1 GCA_903837025.1 uncultured Bacteroidota bacterium
GTGCCGATGCAAAAGGAACTGCTATCAGCTTAATTGCTCCTCGCGAAGAAGAATCAAGAGTTGCCATTGAAATATTAATGGATATGGAATTAGCTACTGAAACTTTCCCAGAAACCGTAGAAATTTCATTGAAACTTATCGAACCCGAAAAGGACAGACAACCGATTAAGTTCTTGATGAAAAAACAAAAATTAGAAGGAGACGGAGCATTTCAAGAGAAAAGTAAAAAGAATAAAAAAGTTAATTTAGGAGGTCCTGGTGTAACCAAGAAAAAAACACATGGTTCTGTCAATAGAAATATGTTAAAAACTCGAGACAAAAAACGCAAGGATAAAAATAAATAAAACACAAAAGAGGCTAAAATCATAAATATTTTAGCCTCTTTTTTTTCTAATAAATTCTTTATATTTTATCGAAAACCAAGCAAACTGGCGAACACAAAGGAATTCTTTTTCCTGTATCAGTTAGACTTCCCGTTGTTTTATTTCTTTTAAAAATCACAACTTCATTTGTAAATTGATGCCCAACTAACAAAAAATTCCCCGTAGGATCAATAGCAAAATTACGTGGTCCTTTTCCTAAAGTACTAGTCCTTCCTACTAATTCTAACACTCCATCATTTAGTGTTTTAAAAATAGATATCTCGCCTATTTCACCACGATTGGTAGCGTACAAAAAATTTCCATCAGGCGAAATATGAATATCCGCAGAACGAATTTCTCCTGTATAATCTTTTGAAATGATTGTGATTTCGGATACCTTTTTTAAGATTCCATTAGTATAACTAAAGCTAATCAAAGCACCATCTAATTCTTGCAATAAATAGACAAATTTTCCGTCTTTACTAAAGGTTAAATGTCTTGGTCCGCTTCCTGGTTTAACAGAAATACTACTTTTTAATTTTAATGTTTTATTGCCTCCATTCGGATTGTATTGGTAAACAGAAACTTGATCCGTTCCTAAATCATTAGCCAAGACATATTTTTTATCTGGCGAAAAATAAACCATATGCACATGCGGACTTTCTTGTCTTTGCGCATTAATTCCTTTCCCAAAATGTTGAATCACTTGTTTAACTTCGGTGATACTTCCGTCTTTCTTTTTTCCGAAAACGGAGATAGAACCCCCAGTATAATTGGCTGTTATAACGTTTTTATTATCATTAATAATATAACAAGAATCATCCCCTTTTGTCGAAGAATTATTCAAAAAATTTAATTTTCCGCTTTTTGAATTAAATCCAAAAGCACTAACTGAAGTGTTTTTGCCATTTTCATTCACAGAATAAACAAACTTTTCATCTGCAGAAACGGTCAAATAACTTGGGTTAACCACATTCTCCGTTGCACTTTTTGAATTAAAAGTACCCGTATTCGAATCGAATTCATAAACATAAATTCCTTTGCTATCACATTTGTTGGTATAAGTACCAACAATCAAATTGAATTTATTTTCTTGAGCTTGCAATGCACCAAATGCATAAATAGAAAGAAGAACTGCACAAATATTTTTCATTTTTTTTAAAATTTTTAAAAACAAATGTAAGTAATATAAGAAACGTATTAATATTTTAAGTGATAAAAATATAGAAATATAAACCCACAATAATTTACAAATTTGTATTTTTGACAAACAATAAAATTTAATGCAATTCAAACATCCAGAAATCCTCTATTTTCTATTCTTGCTGGTAATACCAGTTCTGGTTCATTTGTTTCAATTGCGCCGATTCAAAAAGGAATATTTTACCAACGTACGTTTCTTGAAGGAACTTTCTATTCAAACAAGAAAGAGTTCTAAGATTAAAAAATGGCTACTTTTAACTACTCGATTACTTTTATTAACTTGTATCATTATTGCCTTTGCGCAACCTTTTTTCAAAGCCAAAGACACCAAAAATAGCTCGAACGAAATGTACATCGTTCTAGACAATTCCTTCTCCATGCAAGCCAAAGGTCAAAAAGGAGAACTCCTAAAAAGAGCGATACAAGAATTGCTAGAAAATACGCCCGAAAATCAAGCTTTTTCTTTGATTACCAATTCTGAAACATTCTGGAATACAGATATAAAATCGATTAAGTCAGCATTACAAAACCTAAAATACAGCGCTTTGCCGTTTCAACTCGAAAGCGCCATGGCAAAAATAAAATCCCGTAAATCAGCTTTAAATAAAGACATAATCGTCATTACCGATGCCGTTGGTTTAGAACAAAAACAACTGAAAAGCATCGACAAAAGTTTCAACACTTATTTTATTGTTCCGAAAACAGAACATAAAAATAATGTGTCGATTGATAGCGTTTTCATTCATCAAACCATGGATGATTTCTATGAAATTGGCTTAAAACTATCTACTTATGGCGATGATAAAAAAGCGATTCCAGTAGCTTTGTACAATCAAAATAAACTGATTGCAAAGACTTTAACAAAATTAGAAACCAAGGAAAAAACTCTGTATTTCACCATTCCAAAAAAGGATTTTCACGGTTATTTTTCAATTATTGACAATAGCCTAGAATACGATAACACCTTATATTTCAGCATTTCGAAACCCGAAAAAATCAATGTAATCAGCATTGGTGCAGCCGAAAAAAGCAACTTCTTAGGACGAATTTATACCAGCGACGAATTTAATTACTCCAACTTTCCCATTGCAACTTTAGATTATAATTCCATCGAAAAACAAGATGCGATTGTTTTGAATGAATTAGATGAAATTCCGCAAGCTTTGCAAACCACTTTGAAATCATTTTCGGAGAAAGGTGGTAATATTGTTGTCATTCCTTCTGCCAAAAATTCGGTTTCGAACCTCAATCCGTTTTTGACTATTTTTGGTTCTATTCAA
>CAILTC010000080.1 GCA_903837025.1 uncultured Bacteroidota bacterium
AAAAATTCATGGCTGGGTATGGTACCAACGATCGTTATGAAAGCAGTTTTGTAATGAATTATTTCAATATGAAACGAAAAATAAGTGCGCTTGCCTCATCCAATAATATCAATTCATCTGGATTTTCTATGGATGAGGTTTTTGATAATATGGGCGGTGGAAGAAATGCAAAGGGCGACAATAAAGCTACTGTGAGTAGCAAGGGAATTACCGAATCGAATGTTGCAGGACTTAATTATTCAGATGAATTATTTAAGGATTTTAATTCTAATGTGAGTTATTCCTTTTCGAATACAATTACGGATAATGATAACAAGTCTAAAGTGACTAATTTTTTGCCTACAGGTAATTTTTCTACCGAATCAGATTCGAAAACTCGAGATGAAAACACAGGGAATAAAGTGAATTTAGAACTCGAATATAAAATTAATCCGACGACAAGACTTTTTGTGACACCAAATTTTAATCAATCTAATTCAAACAGTAATTCTACTTCTTCCGGTTTTTCAAAAGATGAAAACGATCAATCTTTAAACGAAACTAACTCGAAATCATTCAAAGAAAATAGTTCGGCTAGTTTTGGAAATACCATCAATTTTAATAAAGCTTTCGAGAGGAAAGCACGTAATTTTAGTTTGGTATTGAATAATAGTAATTCGCAAAGCGATTCGGATGTATTAAATCAGTCTAAAACTATTTTTTATCAAACGGGTCAAGCTGATGACGAGCGAAACCAAAAGAGTATGAACGGTAAAACGTTTGATTCCTATTCGGCAGATATTGAATATACAGAACCTATAACTGATTCATTACGAATTCGCATTGGAACCGATTTTGGCTGGGATAAAACAATAAACAATTTAAAAACGTTCGATTTTGATGCAAGTTCTCAATCTTATTCTGGTGTAAATAATTTATTATCTAATTATACCATTTCAACACAAAACTCGATTAGTCCGAAAGTAGGAGTGACTTTCGAAAAAAATAAATTTACGTTTAACTTGAATTCTACAGCTTCGATTATCGAGTATAATAATCATTCATTGTACCTAAACAAAGTTATGGATCTCAATAAAAAATATGTTTTGCCACTCGGTAGAGCTCAAATTAGGTATAAGTTTGCGCGTTCAAAGTTTATTTCATTGGTTTTTAATTATACCAATAGTCTTCCTTCGTCCAGTCAATTATTGGCGATTGAGAATTTGGCTAATCCACTAAATACAATAATTGGGAATCCAAATTTGAATCCAAATGAAGTACAAAGTCTCAATTTAAATTTCAGAAATTTTGATTTCCGTACCCGTTCTGGATATAGTTTGTATCTAAAAGGAGATTTGTATAATAGTCAAGTTATCTCGACTTCGGTTTATGATGCTAGTAGAAAAAAGAGCACGACTTACGAAAATGTTTCAGGAACTTACTCGACTTCGATAGGAGGGAATTGGAATCAATCCATAAAGAGAGATGCTCATGTTTTGAGATATGGGATAGGAATAAGTGGCAGTTATATATTGGATAAAGGCTTTACAAATAGTGTTTTATATGATGCAAAATCATTGGGAATTAGTCCAAAAATATATTTTTCATATGATTATGGTGAGTTGCTAACGGTAGCTCCATCTTATGGTTTATCGTATAATGAGTCAAGATATACTAATTATTCCGTGCAAGCTAGTTCTAATGTTGTACACAGAATAAATATTCAAACAACAAGTTATTGGCCTAAAAAATGGATTTTTGGAAATGATTTCGGTTATACTTATAACTCTAGAATTGCTGCTGGCTTTAAGAAAGATTTCTATTTATGGAACACTAGTTTATCTTATACTTTTTTTAATAAAAATTTGATTGCCAAAGTAAAAGTTTATGATTTGTTAAATCAAAATCAGGCTTTTTCCAGAACAATTTCTGCAACAACAATTCGCGACGAAGAAAATACAGTTTTAAAACGTTACGCTATGTTTTCGTTAACGTATAAAATTCAGAATTTTTCTAGAGTGAGACGACCTTCAAGAAATATGAATAGAGATGATAACTTTAATGACAACAGAAACGATAATTTAAGAGAAAATTAAATCCTTTCTAAATAATAGAAAAGCTCTTTTCACCATAACTTTCTAAATAAATATACAATATAAAAACGTAAATACAAGTCAAAG
>CAILTC010000081.1 GCA_903837025.1 uncultured Bacteroidota bacterium
ATTAAATACAATTGAAAGCATATCGACAGCATACACCGTCGAAACAAATAAAATAAAATCTAAAAACAATTTAATTTTTTAATACAAATGATTACAAACAAAAAGACCAAAATTGTAGCCACTCTAGGGCCTGCATGTGAAACCAGAGAAATCATAAAAGACATGATTGAGGCTGGCGTAAATGTGTTTAGAATAAATTTTTCTCATGCTGACTATGAAGGGGTAAAACAAAAAATCAATATAATTCGAAGTCTTAACGAAGAATTTGGATATACAACCGCAATTCTAGGTGACTTACAAGGACCAAAACTTCGCGTAGGAATGATGGAAGATGGTGTTGTTGTAAATGATGGCGATTTGATCACCTTTACAACTTCCGAAGATATTCTTGGAACTGCACAAAAAGTTTTTATGAAATATAAAAACTTCCCAAATGATGTAAATCCTGGAGAAAGAATTCTACTTGATGATGGTAAGCTTATTTTCGAAATTGTTGAAACCGACAAAAACACAGAAGTACTAGCGCGTGTTATTCAAGGTGGTGAATTGAAATCTAAAAAAGGAGTAAACCTTCCGAATACAAAAATATCTTTACCTGCTTTGACAGAAAAAGATATTGCTGATGCTATTTTTGCAATCGGTCAAAAGGTAGATTGGATCGCACTTTCTTTTGTGAAAACACCAAGAGATTTACAAGATCTACAGGAATTAATTGATGAGCATTCTGAATATAAAATTCCAATTATTGCCAAAATCGAAATGCCAGAAGCATTAGAAAATATCGATAAAATTATTGCTTATTGCGATGGTTTAATGGTTGCACGTGGTGATTTAGGAGTAGAACTTCCTGCTCACGAAGTGCCATTGGTACAAAAAGAATTAATTCGCAGAGCAAAAACTGCAAGAATCCCTGTAATTGTAGCCACTCAAATGATGGAAACTATGATTACTAGTTTAACTCCAACTCGTGCAGAGGTAAATGACGTAGCCAACTCGGTTATGGATGGTGCTGATGCTGTGATGCTTTCTGGAGAAACTGCTGCGGGTAATTATCCGGTTCAAGTTATACAGAAAATGACACAAATCATAGAAGCTGTTGAAGATTCTCCGTTAATTCAAGTTCCTCAAAACACACCTCAAATTAGAACAAACCGTTTTGTAACTAAAACAATTTGTCACCATGCTGTACACATGGCCAATGCTATAAAAGCAAAAGCAATTTGTACTTTGACAAATAGTGGTTATACAGCTTTTCAAATATCAGCTTGGAGACCACAAGCCCATATTTTAGTTTTTACTTCTAATAAAAGAATCCTAACACAACTTAATTTATTATGGGGTGTTAAATCTTATTTATATGAAAAATCAGTTAGTACAGATGAAACTATTACCGATATCAATGATATTGCAAAAGCAAAAGGTTTTGTTGAAAAAGGAGATTTCCTTATCAATTTAGCAGCAATGCCTATTATAGATAAAGGAATGGTAAACACTTTGAGAGTTTCTGAAATAGACTAACATTCGTATTAAATCTATACTGAATCCGTATCGTTTTTTTATGATACGGATTTTTTTTTACAACCAAAAAAATTAAGAATAATTAAACAATCTTTTGAGAAATAAATTTTACTTTTGAGAAAATTAAATCATAAACCATCATGGATTTCAAATCGAAAAACCCTTTTTTAAATAATAAATCGTTTTCAACGACGACGGCTTCAAGAAATGAAGAAGTGCATCATGCAACACTTATTGACTATAATCAGGACATGACTTTGTCTGGAACTATCAACAAAACATTAATCTTGTTTTTATTGCTCACAGGATCTTCCCTTGTTATTTGGTGGATGATTTTTAACGGCATGAATGCTATTGTTCCTGCAATTGCAGGTGCTATTATAGGATTGATTTTAGTTGTAATAGCTTCTTTCAAACCTCAATATTCTCCATATTTAGCACCAGCTTATGCCTTATTTGAAGG
>CAILTC010000082.1 GCA_903837025.1 uncultured Bacteroidota bacterium
ATAAAAGTACTGTATTCCGAAATAGGAAAAGGAACCACGATGCAGGTAAGTTTAAAAAAGGTAATTTAATTTAGCGGAATTCCAAACCAAGAAACCTTTGTAAACATGGTAGTATCCCATAAAGTGTGTAAGTAAAAAAAGTATTAGGGTTTGTGCAAACCCTAATACTTTTTTTACTTAATTTTAATATTTACACATTTTATGAAAAAGGAAGATTTATTATCCGATGAATTTTTGAAGCAATTCAAAACAGGTGAAGACCTTTATGGCTTCTTGGCCCAACTACAAAAGCGAGGAATTGAGAAAATGCTCGAAGGTGAGTTAGATGCCCATCTAGGCTACGAAAAGCACGAGAAAACTACTAAATCTAATACTCGCAATGGTTTTTCGAACAAGAAAATAAAAACCTCATTTGGAGAATCTGAGATTCAAGTTCCAAGAGATCGAGAGGCTTCTTTTAATCCCCTAATTGTTCCCAAAAGGCAAAATATGCTGGATGGTTTAGAGAACGTAATTATATCTCTCTATGCCAAAGGAATGAGTAATAGCGACATCGAAGAACAAATTAGAGAAGTCTATAATTTTGAAGTTTCCACCAGTACCATTTCCCGGATTACCGATACTGTTTCGAGTGATATTATTGCTTGGCAAAACAGACCTTTGGAAGCTGTTTATCTCATAGTTTGGATGGATGGCATTGTTTTTAAAGTTCGTGAAAACTCAAAAATAATCAACAAAACCATTTATTTAGCCGTTGGACTCAACCGAGAAGGCAAAAAAGAAGTACTCGGAATGTGGTTAGGTAAGAATGAAAGCGCCAGTTTTTGGCTTGGTGTTTTAACGGATTTAAAAGCTAGAGGAGTTGAAGATATCCTAATTACAGCCACTGATAACTTAAATGGTTTTACCCAAACTATTAAAAATGTATTCCCAGAATCCCAAACTCAAATCTGTGTAGTACATCAAATCAGGAACTCGGCTCGCTATGTAGTTTGGAAAGATAAAAAGGAGTTTTCGGCAGATATGAAGCTTATTTACAATGCTCCAACCAAAGAAGCTGCCAAAGCATCATTAGAAGACTTTTCTAGAAAATGGAATCATAAATATCCATACGCCATTAAATCCTGGGAAGAAAATTGGGAGGAACTTACCGTATTCTTTGACTTTCCTATAGAAATCAGAAAAATAATTTACACCACAAATTTAATCGAAAATCTAAATGGTAAAATTAGAAAATACACCAAAAACAAATTATCATTTCCAACGGATGAAGCTGTTTTAAAATCTGTATATTTGGCTCTGAGAGAAGCAACCAAAAAATGGTCAATGCCAATCCAAAACTGGGGATTAATCCTCAACCAGTTCTTAACTATATTTGAAAAAAGGGTCCAACTTTAATTAAAAAGGCAAACCCCTATATTTTTAAACTTACACACTTTTTAGGATAGTGTCTTCTTTTTTTAACTTAATCATTTGTAGGTCTTGTGTTTACGAACTTAATGTTTATCCTTAAATTAAATTTTTATTTAGTTTAAAGCATTTTAACAGCCTCGGAACGGTTTTTTTTTAAAACATTTATTTTCGAGCCTATTTAATAAAAAATTATGTGTTTACATTTAAAACAATCAAAAGCAGTTGCTGAAGTACAGAATAGTGTTAAATCTAAAACTATTATTATCAGCTAACTAATTAATTTTATTTTTCTTACGGAATACATCTGATTGCTAAAAACCTAAATCAAAATTCTCCTTTCTAATCAACTTTATATTTTTTAAGAAACCCCTAAAGGTTAGGTGGTAAAAGAACGTTTTACATTTCAAAAGGCACTCCTTTGCCAACGCTCCAAAAAAAATTACTGTCACAGTTTTTGAGACAAAAACACGTACGCTTCGCAACTTGCGCCAGTAATTTTTTTCCCCAAGCTGTGTTACATAATTGAGTATTATAGTTCATTACAAAGCTTTTATTTGTTTTCGTTGGTTTTTGTAATGAAGCTATAATATCATTTATGTAAAACAGCCGCCACACCCAACGCGCTTGCCAGTGGCTCCAGGACAACATTTTTTATAGCTTCCTCGCATCACCCTGCTATAAAAAAATCCGTCCTTCGCCACTGTCCAAAAGAACCTCCCCCATTCCATTGGAAATTTTGCAGTCATCATTGCTTTCAAAAACGTTTATGGTAACTGTTTTTAGCAACTTTATATTTAAATCGGCAAGTCTTTGCATTACTTTTGTAAGTGTTATAAATCGCTTATCAACTCCATTTCTAACATTCACGATATAGAAATAAGCAATTTACAACACCCACAAAACCAAGAGAAGCCAGCAAGAGTATCATTTTTTTATTTGCCAGAAAAACCGAAGTAATTCCTTCAGCGGTAAAGCCAATGCCATACCGTTTCTAACAAAATCCTTTAT
>CAILTC010000083.1 GCA_903837025.1 uncultured Bacteroidota bacterium
AACATCCTCAATCGCGCAAAACTCCCCACCTACATTAAATACCGCAACATCAACACGATCAACATCAACCACAATATGCTCACCGTCTGCTAAGCGGTTGCAAATATAAAAACTGTTTTCAGGTTTCCAAACTAAATCGGTACTTAATTTCAGTATATTTTTTAATGTATTGGAATTGAATTAAATAAAAAAATCTCCACTAGGGAGATTTTTTTTATTCGTATGAGTAAAAGGGGTTATTTTGATAAAAGTTCCTTGATTTTTGATCGAAGATCTTCTCCAGTCAAACCTTTTGCTAAAACTTTTCCAGAACCATCTAGTATAAACATGGTCGGAATTTCTTGAACTCCATATTGAATTGCGATTGGTTCTTCCCAAAATTTCAAGTGTGAAACTTGAGTCCAAGACAAATTGTTTTTTGCAATTGCTTCTTTCCATTTTGCAGAATCTTTATCTAAAGAGATTCCAATGATATTCAGTCCTTTTGAATGAAAATCTTTATAGATGGCTACAATGTTGGGCATTTCTGCTCTACAAGGACCACACCATGATGCCCAAAAATCTACAATTGTTATTTTTCCTAAACTTTCTTTTAGGCTAACAATTTTTCCTTCAGGATTTGGTCCAGAAAAATCTGAACTTCATTTAGCGCTTCCTGCGGCAGGTTGTGCAGCACCTACTGGAGCTGTAGCACCTACTGAAGGCATTTTTGCTTGATCTAATTTTGCTTTTATTGCTTTACCTGGTTTTGTGTTTTTTAATGATTCATCTAAACCAGCATATAGTTTTTCTGCTTTTGCAGCGTCAAGATCAGGTGAATTTTGCATTCCTTGAATAATCAAAACACTGATAAATGATTTAGGATGAGTTTCAGCATAGCTCATGTATTTCTTTTTAGATTCTGCACCTACAGTTTCTTGAATTTTTGAAAATTCTTTCATCAACTTATTGATAACAGCAGTATCTTTAGTTTGCTGCGCTTTGTTCATTTCTGGAGTGTTTTTCTTTTGAAAATCAACTAAAGTTTTTTGAATTTTAACAAGTTCTTCGTTAAATTTAACGAATTCGTCATTACTATAAGTACCAGAAATTTTAGATTTATTGATGCTATCTTTATTAACTGCGATAGTTACTTCACCGTTTTCTAAGATAAAAGGAATTTTTCCGTTTACAGATTCTACTTGTAACATGTAAAATTGAGGTTCAGTAATTTTACCTTTTATTTCAAATTTACCATCCTTTACTTTAACAGTATCTGTTGATTTTAATCCATTTCCGCTTGGGTCTTGAGTTTGAAGGATTATTGTTTTACCATTTGCGATTCCTTTAGCAGTACCAGAAATTAGGTATTCTCCTTTACCAACTTTGTTGCAAGAAATTAATACAACAGTAGCTGAAAGTAATAAAATTAATTTTTTCATTATAAATTAGTTAATTGATTTAAGGAAGCAAAAGTATTTAAAATTATAAAACTTCTATAGTTTTAATCCTTAAATTTTTGTTATAGTTATATTATTTTTGCTTGATAGACTAAGAATAATTGTATTTTAATTAATTGGTAGTAAGTAAAAATAAAAAAGCATCTCAAAATGTGAGAT
>CAILTC010000084.1 GCA_903837025.1 uncultured Bacteroidota bacterium
AAACTAAACCCGAAACCTGGCGGTTCATTTACCGGAAGTAATAAAATTACGGAACATGTTGTTCCTGATTTTGCCATACGAATTGTAGAAGAGGAATTGGTTTTGACTCTAAACGGAAGAAATGCTCCTTCCCTGCACGTTTCCAAAGATTATCAGGAAATGATGCAAACCTATAAAAGTTCTCGTGATAAATCGAACGCTCAAAAAGATGCTGTTCAGTTTATTAAACAAAAATTAGATTCGGCTAAATGGTTTATCGACGCCATCAAACAACGTCAAGAAACGCTGTATGTAACGATGAATGCGATTATGCATTACCAACGAGAATATTTTCTTGAAGGCGATGAAACCATGCTAAAACCGATGATCTTGAAAGACATTGCTGATATGGTTGGGCTTGATATTTCGACTATTTCTCGCGTGGCAAATAGCAAATATGTAGAAACTCCTTATGGAACAAAACTAATCAAGGAATTTTTCTCGGAAGCGATGAAAAACGACCAAGGCGAAGAGGTATCGACGCTCGAAATCAAAAAAATTCTACAAAATGTGATTGAAGACGAGGACAAACAAAAACCACTTCCGGATGATCAATTAGCCGAAATTCTTTTAGAAAAAGGGT
The DNA here is from genome assembly GCA_903837025.1 of uncultured Bacteroidota bacterium. Classification (GTDB taxonomy): domain Bacteria; phylum Bacteroidota; class Bacteroidia; order Flavobacteriales; family Flavobacteriaceae; genus Flavobacterium. The sequence continues at coordinate 623 of CAILTC010000084.1, forward strand.
ATCCAATTGCAAGAAGGACTATTGCAAAATACCGAGAACAGTTAGATATTCCTGTGGCAAGGATGAGAAAGAAAATGTAGGGATTTCAGATTGAAGATTAACGATTTTTGATTTCAGATTTGGTGTTGATAAACAAAATATTATGGATTATAAATCTTTATTTTATAGCTTTTTATTTGCAGTGGCTGCATTTGCTTATTATATTCTTCATAAATTATGGTTAAACAACATAAAAGAAAAAGAAGGAGCTTTTTTTAAACCTGACATTTCTCTTAAAAGCATTACTGATTGGATAATCATAATAGGCTTTGCGATAGCTTCAATAATCTATTTCATTAAAGCATTTGGATAAAAATAATCACACTTGAAAAAACTCCTCCCCCTTTTTTCCTATTTATTCCATCCGATATTCATATCGGTATATGCGGCATTCATATACTTTTTTTTGAATGGTTCTTATTTTTCAAATCCAGAAAAATACTTCGCTATTTTTCAAATAATTGTTATTACGATATTGCTTCCTGTTTTGTTTTATTTGGGATTGCGAACTGCGGGAAAAGTAAATTCTGTTATGATTTCGGAAGTTTCACAACGCAAAATCCCATTAATTCTTCAGTGTTTTTTGACTGTTTTGCTTATTCGAAAAAGCATCACTTTAGAGCATTTTCCTGAGTTTTATTTTTTCTTTTTGGGAGGATTATTAAGCAGTGTTTTGGCATTGATTTTTGTGTTTTTTAAAACAAAAGCAAGCCTTCACATGATTGCAATAAGTGCTTTGACACTTTTTGTAATTGGTTTAAGCATACATAATCAAACTCAGAATATCTATGTGATTGCGTTTTTGGTGTTAATGAATGGGGTGGTAGCTTCCTCTCGACTAGAAATGAAAGCCCACACTAATAAAGAATTAGTGATAGGTTTGCTTTTGGGAGTAATCCCGCAACTCCTTTTATTGCGTTTATGGTTATAGAATATAGAACATAATCCCAACATTCAAAGCATTCATAGTCAGCGATTCATTTCCTATTTTTGCTGATTTAAACAAGGAATTTAACCCATAATAAGCAAATACATTTATGGTGTTATAACCGGCTGAAATATAGGCTCCGTATTGAAGTTTATTAAAATCATTATTTCCCAAAACAACTATTTTACCTAAATCATCTTTATAAACAGATCGATCGTATAAAAGATAGCCAAGTTTAAAACCACCATAAATTCTCCAAAATTTATAACTTTCATAAGTCGAGGATCGCCATCTAAATTCAATAGGGATTTCGACCAAGAATAGCTCAAATCTATTTTTACTGTAGGATGTTTGTGAACCAATAATAGAATAAATTGGGGACTGATTGGGTTCTGTAATCACAATATTCTGATTGAAACTATTGTAGGAGAGACCAATTCCAGGAGCAATTGCAACAGTTCTACTTTTGTTTAATGGCATATCTCTAAGAAATCCTGTAGAAAACCCAGGTGAAAACGTATTTTGATTTAAACCTGTTGGTTTATGTTGCAGTGTATTCAAGGTAAATCCAAAATAAAATTGATCTTCTCTATAGAGTGAATCAATTTTTACAGAAGGCAAAATGGGAGGCACATCTTGCGCGAATGCATTAAACACAGAAAATAAAAGAAATATTTTTAAGAATAAACGCATACTCAATTTTTGAAGGTTAAAATTACAAAAAAAAGCAAGCCAAAGCAGATTTTTTAGATTTTATATAAGCATAGTCCTGATTCTTTTGAATCATTGAAATAGGATAGCGACTATCATAAAAACTAAAAATTATTGATAATTGATTCTTCAAGTTATTTGTAGAATTTATTTTACAACTAAATAGACAATTTTCTACAGAATATTAGTATGTATTCTATTACATAGGTTTAATTTTGCCTACATTAGTTGTCTCTATTTTTTTGTTAATTGAATTATTCGTTAGAATATAATGCCATTCAATGAATCAGCTACAATTCATAAAGCCATCCGATTTAAAATAAATATTTTCAATATTATATTATGGAAACCAAATTTAATTATAAAAAACTAAAACCAGAAAATCGAAGATTTCTTCATTTTGGTTTGTTAGCATGTGTAATCATTTTGCAAATAATTGTTGTTGTATTCTGGTATAACGAAAAAAGTATTGAAACGAAGACCTTAAAGACTTTTGATTCTATTTCTGCTTCAAATAAAATAACACAATTTACAAATAAGATTAATGGCTCGTTTATTAGCTCTCAAGAACATTTTAATCAATACATAAATCTAGACGATAAGGAATCTTTAACTCATTATACGTCTTCATTAAGTGAAATGGGCACATTGATTGACAGTTTAAGTTTAATCACTAAAAACAATGAGGAATTCAAAAAAATATTGGCAAAAAACAGTCAGGCTAAAGCTGATATTGTTGCTTTGAATGCTATAATAAATTCAATTTTAGAAAGACAAATTAATCCCAATTTAGACAACGTTTCTAATCTATTCAAATTCAATAAATTCAATTATGATTCGATCTTAAATAGCATTAAAATTGATTCCGAGACAAAAAAAGATAGTGTTGTACATAAAGGATTGTTTTCACGAATAGGAAATGCTCTAGCAGGAAAGTCAGATTTGCAAAAGGAACGGTCAAAAATAACCGTCACCATGAAATTTAAAGACAAGGTTACCTCTGGTTCAATTGAAGATCAAATCAAAGGTTTGTTTTTAACAACAAATAAGTATTATGAAAATGAATTTAAGAACTTAAAAAAGACTTTTTCAAATTTAAAAAACAAGAACTTAAAAGTCGTTGCTTTAAATAATGAATTATTAAAACTTAGCGAGAATGTAATAACAAATTACAGTAATGCCGCCAGTTTACTTCAGGCAAATAATCAAAAGGATTTGTTAGATCAGTATAAGTCTCATAAAACCGTTAGAAATTATACTATAATTCTATTGATTCTTTTAATGTTTGTAATATCTATAATACTTTTCAATTTTACTTACTTAGCTTTTGCCTATGAAAAAAGATTGATTATTGCTAATAATCAAATCCATGAAAGCTTAAATTTTAAAAACAGAATAGTAACAATGATAAGCCATGACATTCGTTCTCCATTGAGTATGATCGCTATTTATAGTAAAAAAATTAGTTCTTCAATCAAAGATAATAAGATCAAAGAAAATTTTAATGCAATAGAATTTACAACAAATTCGTTGTTGCTTTTGACGAATCAAATATTGGAATATTCTAAAAATGAACATCAAAAAATTGAAATAAAACCTTCGGAATTTAATTTGAAAAACGAAATAGAAAACACAATTTCTTCAATAACTCCATTAATTGAAAATAATGGAAATAAAATAAAACTGAAATCTAATTTAAATCCTGATTGCGAAGTTTATTCAGATGCCATAAAAATTCACCAACTCTTTTATAACATAATTGGCAATGCTAATAAGTTTACTGATAAAGGATTAATAGCTGTAAATATAGATTTCGAACAGGTTTCTGAACTAAAGATAAATTTAAAAGTTCAAATTCAAGACAACGGAATAGGTATTGCAGAAAATGATTTAAAAAATATTTTTGAATCGTATTATCAAGGAACTGTTTCAGAAAAAGTTAATGATTTAGGTGTTGGTTTAGGCTTAAACTTATGCAAAGAAATAATTGAATTATTTGATGGAAAAATTGACGTTCAAAGTACCGAAGGAAAAGGAACTATATTTAAATTTAACTTGATACTAGATCAATTGCAAAAACAGAAGATAGGAAGTTAAAATTCATAAATATTTTAAAAAAATATCAATTAAATCCTTTTGTTTAAGATGCATTAAAAAATGAAAGGACAATTACTGTAGAATACTACCTGGATTTGTCTACTTTAATTTCTTAAAAACTGAGATAAGTTCAACAAGGTTTTTTACATTAAGTTTTTCGAAAATTCTACTTTTATAAGTACTAACTGTAGACATTTGAATGTTTAGTTTATTTGCAATTTCTATATTTCCATCTCCTGACAATAATAATTCAGAAATTTGAAATTCTCTTTTTGAGAGGTTATCCAAAGGGTTTATGGCTGTTTTATTAATACTTGCACTAACAATTCTGTTAATAATTTCATCGGTAAAATAACTGCCTTTTTTCAAAATAGAGTCGATCGCAAAAACCATTTTTTCTTCATCGCATAATTTGTTTAAATAACCATTAGCACCCGCAATAATATATTGACATGCATAATCATCATCCTCATAAGCCGAAAAAATCATTATTTTAACATCTGGCTGAAACCCTCTGATATCCTCAATCATTTCTCTATTTTTCCCTCCTGGTATATTTATATCTAGTATAATTAAATCAACCATATTCTCTTTTATAAAGGAAATAGTTTCCGGAAAGGTTTTGGCGGTAAAAATCGTCAAATCTTTAAAGTTCTCTTCTAAAATTATTGAGACCCCTGTTCGCACAACCAAATGATCATCAACTAATAAAATCCTATTCGCCATAAATACAAAATTTTTATATTAATACTCTCTCCTTATAATTTGTTTACACTTATATTTATTACAAGTAACGCAGGTGTGAAGTAAAGAACACACTATACTAACACCGAATATTTTCTTTTATAATCTGATTTACTAGTTATATTTTGCTTTAATTCTTAACCAATATCTTTATCGGGAAATCTATTTATTTCCTTAAAAAAAACAAATCTACTATATCTAGGTATTTCAAAAAATACTATTAAGTAAGTTAAGGATTATATTCGACATACTATTAAAAATTATAGTTTTATTCTTAACTTTTTTAATTGAAAAAATTAAAAGTCTAGTAATAAATCAACTTAAATTAACAAAAACGAATTGATAAATGTAGTTTTATTTCTACAAAAATAAACAACTATTTCTACGGTCTTTTAATAGTATACAAATCAAGTGGTAATACTTTTGTAAAAGCCATATTAAACGGCTTAAATGATTTTTACTATTTAGTTTGTTTTAAAAAATAAAATTTAATTAAAAATAAATTTAATATGTGGAAAGAAATTGAATTAAAATAATTGAAATAACTCTTGGAGCTATCATGTAAATCGGGAAAATATTAAAACAAAATGCTTTGCGATATTTTCCAATACTTAATAATTAACGAAATGAAAACTAATAGACGTGTTATATACGATAGCCAAAACTATTTTTCAAGATTCTTGAAATATGAATTTAGAAAAATTTTGACATTTGACTCTTTCAGAAATTTCGACTCTTTTGAAAAGGAAATAAGTAATTATTCAACCATACTATTTGTAATATATTCAGAAGAAGAATTAGTTAGTTTTATTAAAATTTACAA
>CAILTC010000085.1 GCA_903837025.1 uncultured Bacteroidota bacterium
AGAATTACCAAGTCAGATTATGGAAAACTGGGCTTACGAACCAGAGGCTTTGGCTTTATTCGCTTATCATTATGAAACAGGTGAAATAATTCCGATGGAATTAGTGAACAAAATCAAAGAAAGTGCGAGTTTTCAAGAAGGAATTGCTACTATGCGCCAATTGAGTTTTGGCTTGTTAGACATGGGTTGGCACGGTCAAGACCCTACTAATATTACCAATATCAAAGCTTTTGAAACCGAGCAATTTGCGGCAACACAATTGTATCCTGATGTAAAAGAAAATGCGATGAGCACTGCTTTTTCTCATATTTTCCAAGGTGGCTATTCGTCTGGCTATTACAGTTACAAATGGGCAGAAGTTCTGGATGCAGATGCTTTCGAATATTTTCAAGAAAAGGGAATTTTCAATAAAGAAGTAGCAACAAAATTCAAGGAAAATGTGCTTTCAAAAGGCGGAACCGAACATCCGATGCTATTGTACAAACGCTTTAGAGGACAAGAACCAAAACCCGAAGCATTGTTGAAACGAGCGGGATTATTATAGATTCTAAATGCTTAGAACATAGAAACCGAAGTAGCAATACTTCGGTTTTTTAATTTAAAACCTCTTCGTGATTTACAATATATGCCAACGCTTCTTTAACAACATCATTCAAATTCAAACCTTTTTTAGATGCCAAAATAGCCGTTTTCTGGTGTAATTCTTGCGACACTCGAACATTAAAAGAGCCTTTAAAAACTTTATCTGGAGCTTTATTTAATGCCTTGCAAGTCTCTAAATAATCATTCACGGCGTCTTCAAAAACAGTAGATAATTCATTTACCGAGGTACCTTCAAAAGTTACTAAATCATTTATCCCTTGAATCTTACCAAAGAAAATTTTATCATCCGCAGAAAATTCTACTGTTCCTATATAACCTTTATATTCTAAATAATTTTTCATTTTTACAATTTTAAATAATCAATAATCATATCCAATTGATAGGATTTCAGTACTTTTTGAGGATGTGGTTCGTGTAAACTAATAATTTTCTTTTCACTATTTACAAATTTTCTCCTTGACCCACCTGTTTTCCCCTGTGCTATTTGTTCAAAACCAAAATAGGTTAAAACCTTAAGCATTTCATCCCAAGAAAAATCTTTTGGCCTCGATTTTAATTTCTCTATTAATTTTTCAACTTTACTCATACAAAGATAGTATTTATTCAATTTGCAACTAAAAAATAGTTGCAAATTTTTTATTGAATAAGATTTCGATATAGCCTATCCATCAAATTTACAATTTATCAGAATATCATAAGTAATATCCACCAAAAAATCGGCACACTTTCGACCCAAAAAGAAGTGTAATATTTAGAGCGTTTTTCATTGGCGAAAAGCAGAAAAAAAACAATTACACTTACCAAAATTAGATTCACAATGAGCTGTTTTGAATCTAAATTTGTTTTCAGAAATTCTAAAACATAAAAAACACTCAACAAAATAAGTCCAAGAATCTTGGTTCGCTTCACGCCTATTTGTTGCGGAACGGTTTGTAAATGCGGATCGTCATTGGCCAAATCGATGATTTCGAAAATGAGAATCAATACAAAAACCAGCAGGAATCGCTGAACACATTTGAGATAAAAGTCGGTTGTAATTGTTATTTCGGCATTCAAAATTGGCAAAACCAAAGTCACTCCAACCCAACATAAAGCCACAATATATATCTTTACTCCAGCCCAATTCCTAGCATTTCTTCGATTAGGAAAAAACGGAAGCGTATATAATAAAGTCAATGCTAAAAAAGCAACCGAGACCATTTGGGTGATTCGTTGCAACTGAAAAAAGAAATAGCCAACGGCAAAAAAAGAAAACACGCTGAATAGAATAATTACTTTTAGACTGTTTCGCATTTGCACTTTTTTGGTCCGAACCAAGCCGTCATACTTTACAAAATTATACCCTATAACAGTTCCAAAAAAAGCAAAATAAGCAACTGCCTGATTCTCGGGAATATGAAACATATAATCCGTCATTTGCACCAGTGCGTAAACGGACAAAGCCACATGAATACTGCTTTGTATGTAGAAATTTAATACTGTTTTGAAAATCCTCATACGGCAAAAATAAGCAAGACTGTTAACAACACCGTATTTTAGTTGAAAAATTACTAAAAATCAATAGTTTGAACCCCGATTCTTCTGAATATAATCCATAAATTTGCGCTTCATAAAAAACAACACTTTTACCTCTATATGAAAACAGATGCTTTTGCTTTAAGACACATTGGGCCAAGAGAAAATGACCTTCAAATTATGTTAAAAACTATTGGCGCCGATACCTTGGACCAATTGATTTCTGAAACTATACCAAATGACATTCGCTTAACATCGCCGTTAGATTTAGAGCCGGCAATGACAGAATACGAATATTCAAACCATATTTCGCAGCTGGGAAATAAAAATAAAGTTTTTCAATCTTATATCGGTTTAGGCTACAATCAAGCTATTGTCCCTGCCGCTATTCAAAGAAATATTTTCGAAAATCCGGGATGGTACACGGCCTACACGCCTTATCAAGCCGAGATTTCACAAGGTCGTTTAGAAGCAATTCTGAATTTTCAAACCATGGTCATCGAACTAAGCGGAATGGAAATTGCCAACGCTTCTTTGCTTGACGAAGGAACTGCCGCTGCCGAAGCTATGGCTTTATTATTCGACGTTCGTTCTCGCGACCAAAAGAAAAGTAACGTTAATAAATTCTTCGTTTCGGAGGAAATTTTACCACAAACTTTATCGGTTTTGCAAACGCGTTCGGAACCAATTGGAGTAGAATTAGTCATTGGAAACCACGAAACTTTTGATTTTTCAACAGAATTTTTTGGAGCAATCCTTCAGTATCCTGGCAAATATGGCCAAGTTCATGATTATGCTGATTTTATTGCCAAAGCAAAAAATAACGAAATAAAAGTTGCCGTTGCAGCCGATATTTTAAGTTTGACAAAACTAACATCTCCAGGCGAAATGGGCGCTGCCGTAGTTCTTGGAACCACGCAACGTTTCGGAATTCCGTTAGGTTATGGGGGTCCTCACGCAGCTTATTTTGCCACAAAAGACGAATACAAAAGAAGTATGCCGGGAAGAATCATCGGTGTAACTGTTGATACTGACGGAAATCGCGCCTTGCGTCTAGCTTTGCAAACTCGCGAGCAACATATAAAACGTGACAAAGCGACTTCGAATATTTGTACCGCACAGGTGTTATTGTCGGTTATGGCAGGAATGTACGCGGTGTATCACGGTCCAAAAGGATTGCAATATATTGCGAATAAACTGCATGCATTGACAGCAACTTTGGCAAACGAATTAGAAAAATTAGGATTACAACAAACCAATACGGCGTTCTTTGATACCATCGTTATTAAGGCTGACGCCAAAAAAGTAAAAGTAATTGCCGAACAAAACGAAATCAATTTCTATTATATCGATGACAATAACGTTTCCATTTCATTGAATGAAACCACAAGTATTGCAGATATAAATAAAATTGTTGCTGTTTTCGCTTCTGCAAATAATACGCAAGCAACAACAATTGAAACCGTTTCTGAAGTGAACCATTTTCCTTCTCATTTAGAAAGAACTTCAACGTTTCTACAACACGACGTTTTCAACAAATACCATTCAGAAACGGCGTTGATGCGTTATATAAAAATGCTCGAACGCAAAGATTTATCTTTGAATCATTCTATGATTTCTTTGGGTTCTTGTACCATGAAACTGAATGCTGCTTCCGAAATGTTGCCTTTGAGCAATGCTAACTGGAGCAATATTCACCCGTTTGCGCCATTAGATCAAGCACAAGGATATCAAGAAATGTTGTGTAAATTAGAAAACCAATTGAGTATTATCACCGGATTTGCAGGTACTACATTGCAACCTAATTCAGGTGCTCAAGGGGAATATGCCGGATTAATGGTGATTCGTGCATACCATCAATCTCGCGGTGACCACCATAGAAATATTGCACTTATTCCATCCTCGGCACACGGAACAAATCCCGCTTCGGCAGCAATGGCAGGAATGAAAGTGATCGTTACCAAAACATTAGAAAACGGAAATATTGATGTGGACGATTTACGTGAAAAAGCAATTCTTCACAAGGACGACTTATCGTGTTTGATGGTAACTTATCCTTCAACTCATGGTGTTTTCGAAAGCGCTATCAAAGAAATTACACAAATAATTCACGATAACGGCGGACAGGTTTATATGGATGGCGCCAACATGAATGCGCAGGTAGGTTTGACCAATCCAGCAACAATTGGCGCTGACGTTTGCCACCTTAATTTGCATAAAACATTCGCCATTCCGCATGGTGGTGGTGGACCGGGTGTTGGCCCAATTTGTGTAGCCAAGCAACTGGTTCCTTTTTTACCATCAAATCCTATTATTGCAACTGGTGGAGAAAACGCAATCACAGCCATTTCTGCAGCTCCTTGGGGTTCGGCTTCGGTTTGCTTGATTTCTTACGGATACATTTCGATGTTAGGAGCTGAAGGATTAACTGATGCTACGAAAAATGCTATTTTGAATGCCAATTACATCAAAGAAAAATTAAGAGGTCATTTTCATACTTTATATTCTGGAGAACAAGGACGCGCCGCTCACGAAAGGATTTTGGATTGTCATCCGTTCAAGAAAAACGGAATTGACGTAACCGATATTTCAAAACGATTAATGGATTATGGTTTTCATGCTCCAACAGTTTCATTTCCGGTTCATGATACGATGATGGTCGAACCAACTGAAAGTGAAAATCTGGAAGAATTAGACCGTTTTTGTGACGCCATGATTTCGATCCGAAAAGAAATTGACGCATCGACAATCGAAGATAAAGACAATGTTTTGAAAAATTCACCACATACCCTAGCGATGGTAACTTCTGATGTTTGGAATTTCCCTTACACTAGAGAACAAGCTGCTTTTCCTTTGGAATATATTGCCGAGAACAAATTTTGGCCGTCTGTTCGTAGAGCAAATGATGCTTATGGCGACAGAAATTTGGTTTGCAGTTGCGCACCAATTGAAGCTTATTTATAGTCGAAAAATAAAGTAAACTTTCATAATATCCTTTCGAAAAGAATAGTTATGAAAAGGTTTTTCGTCGTAAAACCAATTTGAAATTAATTACCTTTGTAATTCATTAAACTTAATAAAATGGAAACATTAATTATATATACTGAAACAGAAAAACTTCAAGTTATTAAAGATTTCTTAAATGATTTGAAAGTAAGATTTGAAAGTAAAAGCACTATAAATGAAGAAAGTATTTATAGTGCTGATTTTAATGAAATGATTAAACAAGGTGATCTTGACATTGAAAAAGGTAAAGGTTCAAAAGTCAACTTCAATGATTCCGTATGGAAATAATACTATTAACAAGAGCTGAAAACGAGTTAATATATTTTTCTAAAACCGGTGACAAGAAAACGATTAAAAAAATTAAAGAGCGTCTAATTTCAATTCTAAAAACACCTTATTCAGGAATTGGAAAACCTGAACCATTAAAACACGAGCATTCGGGGAAATGGTCTAGAAGAATTAATCTAGAGCATCGATTAGTTTACAAACTTTCTGATGACGAAACAATTATTTATATCTATTCAATTAAAAGTCATTACTAACGATGCCCAAAAACTATAGAGACATTCAAACCCGTGACGATTTGCATTTGTGTATGAGTGAGTTTTATATAAAACTACTTGCCGATAATAAAATTAGTCCTGTTTTTGAAGAAATAGCAAAAATAGATTTAGGTCCACACCTTCTTGAGTTAGTCGATTTTTGGCAACAAATACTTTTTGACGCAGGAAGCTATCGAAAAAATGTACTTCAAATTCACACGGATTTGAATCAAAAAATAAAACTGACCGAAGAACATTTCGTTATTTGGTTGCGCTATTTCAACACAACAATCGATGAGAATTTTGCTGGCCCAATCGCAGAAAACATGAAAACAAGAGCCCTATCAATAGCAACAGTAATGAAAATAAAATTGTAGATTTTTTAGACTATTTCAAAAATCTAAATTTTTATCTATAAATTAGCATATATTTTTTATAAAGAAATTCAAATGAAAATAAAAATATCAGGAGTTGGAAGTTACATTCCAGAAATATCAGTTGACAATACAGACTTTGATAAACACGTTTTTTTAAACGAAGATGGCAGTGCATTTGGTTACCCAAACGAAGTTGTAATAGAAAAATTTAAAAGCATAACAGGAATCCAAAAAAGGCGCTATGCGTCAGAAGATCAATGCTCCTCAGATTTGGCTGTTTTAGCTTCCCAAAAAGCTATTGCAGATGCAGGAATTGACCCAGAAACCATTGACTACATTATTTTTGCACACAATTTTGGCGATGTAAAACATGGAACAACCCAATCGGATATGATTCCAAGTTTA
>CAILTC010000086.1 GCA_903837025.1 uncultured Bacteroidota bacterium
TATTCAAAATTATCATTTCAAAACAACACTAATTTATCCCATACACTTAAGGAAAGCATTTTAAACAGATCCATTTCTAATCAAATAGAAAATGCCTATTATTATAAAAAATCAAATCAAATCACAAAAATACCTACGTACGATCCGTTTTACAACACCGTTGCAAAAGAATATATATTAGACGATTATACACGATTTAATACCTTAAAAGAAACAATCACTGAAATAGCTACCGAAATATATTCTAAACAAAAAAACGATAAATTCTATTTATATGTAAACGACACCAGTGTATATCCTCAATCACCTGAATCAGCATTAGTATTAGTTGACGGCTTATATCTAGAAAGTCAAAATGAATTATTGAATTACAAAATGAAAAATGTTTATAAAATTGAAATCATTGCAGGAAGCTATTTTGTAGGTCCTAAATCTTTCAACGGATTAATTAATTTCATCACCTTCGACAAAGATTTCAAAAGTACACAAAGTGGAAGTTCAATCGTAAAAACATCAATAGTAAGACCTCAACCCCAAAAGATATTCAATAACGTTGACTACTCAAATTCGACAGACCACAAAAGAATTCCTGATTTTAGATATCAGCTGTTTTGGAATCCCGAAGCTAAATTAAATGATACAAATTCCTTTTACACATCCGATCTTTCTGGAACTTTCGAAATTAGACTTGAAGGTTTTACAAAAAACGGCTTGCCAGTTACGCTTAAAGAAACTTTTGAAGTAATCGATTCTACCACAAATTAAAGTTTACACCATAAAAACAGTTTTACCAAAAAACCCGTTTCAATCCTTTAAAACGGTATTTTTTGAGTTTAATGAAATAATTTTTCTCCTTTTTGTAACTTTTAACAAACTCGCTACGTATAATCACTTGTACACTTAAAAATTGAGGAGACGCAACTATGAGACAACTTAAAATCACCAAGCAGGTAACCAATCGTGAAACTGCATCGTTAGACAAGTATTTACAGGAAATTGGAAAGGTAGATTTGATTACTGCCGATGAAGAGGTAGAATTAGCACAAAAGATAAAAGCCGGTGATCAAGCAGCGTTAGAAAAATTGACAAAAGCCAATTTACGTTTCGTGGTTTCGGTAGCAAAACAATATCAAAATCAAGGTTTAACACTTCCCGATTTAATTAATGAAGGGAATTTAGGATTGATAAAAGCAGCACAACGTTTTGACGAAACACGTGGTTTCAAATTCATTTCGTATGCCGTATGGTGGATTCGTCAATCGATTTTGCAAGCTTTGGCAGAACAATCTCGTATCGTTCGTTTGCCATTGAACAAAATTGGTTCTATCAATAAAATCAACAAAATGTACGCTTTGTTAGAGCAATCTAACGAAAGACCACCAACAGCTGAGGAAATTGCTAAGGAATTAGACATGACCGTAAACGACGTAAGAGAGTCTATGAAAAACTCTGGCCGTCACCTTTCTATGGATGCACCGCTTGTTGAAGGAGAAGATTCAAATCTTTACGATGTATTGCGTTCAGGTGAATCACCAAATCCAGACCGTAACTTAATTCAAGAATCATTACGTACCGAAATCGAGCGTTCATTGGAAACATTGACACCAAGAGAAGCCGATGTGGTTCGTTTGTATTTTGGTCTTGGAGATCAACACCCAATGACATTAGAAGAAATAGGAGAAACATTCGACCTAACTCGCGAACGGGTACGTCAGATTAAAGAAAAAGCAATCCGCAGATTGAAACATACTTCAAGAAGTAAAATATTAAAAACCTATTTAGGTTAATATATAAGTAACGACGGTCTGATTAACTGTTCGTTTTTTGATTGATGATTGAAACTCCGGCTGATTACCGGAGTTTTTTCTTTTTCAGAAAAACTCCGGTCTGTTCGAGCTTTGCTCTCGGGTTTCCGGAGTTTTTTCTTTTTCAGAAAAACTCCAGTCTGTTCGAGCTTTGCTCTCGGATCAGATTTTGTGTTCATAAATCAAAAATCCGCAATCAAATATATCTTTTTATCCTAAAATTTATTGATTTTGGGCGTGACCCAAAAAAGGGTCTGGCTATCCGCTACAATCTTTTTTTATACCTGACAGGTTTTTAAAACCTGTCAGGTATAAAAAAAGGATACCGCTCCTATCCTTCACGCAAACCCTAATAAATTACACTATTCTAGATCTTTTCGAACATCTAAAAAAACTTTATGTCCTTGCGAATAAATAAACTAATTTTGCAAAAAACCAACACAATGAAAAACACAATTATTGCACCATCAGTACTTGCAGCTGATTTCGCTAATTTGCAACGCGACATCGAAATGATCAATAATTCCGAAGCCGATTGGTTTCATATTGATATTATGGATGGCGTTTTTGTTCCCAATATTTCTTTTGGAATGCCTGTTTTGGCTGCCATTGCAAAACATGCCAAAAAAACAATCGACGTTCATTTGATGATCATTGATCCGGATCGTTATATTAAAACTTTTGCCGAATTAGGTGCCAATGTTTTATGCGTTCACTACGAAGCCTGTCCACATCTTCACAGAACCCTGCAAGCCATCAAAGCCGAAGGAATGAAAGCTGGAGTAGCATTAAACCCTCATACGAATGTCGATTTATTAGAAGATGTAATCAATGATATAGATATGGTTTTGATTATGAGCGTGAATCCAGGTTTTGGAGGACAATCTTTCATCGAGAATACTTATAAAAAAGTTCGAAAAATTAAAGCTTTAATAAACAAAAAAGGAGCTCATACAATTATCGAGATTGATGGTGGTGTAACCAATAAAAATGCCAAACAACTTGCCGAAGCTGGAGCCGATGTTCTAGTTGCTGGAAGTTACGTTTTCAAAGCCGAAAACCCAACCCAAACCATTGCCGATTTGAAGAAATTGACAACGATTTAAGAATATACTATTGACTAAAAAAGCCAAAGATATTGCTTCTTTGGCTTTTTTTATAAATTTAATTTTGCACTTAAACTATTCTGTTAAAGGTTCATAAATTTACTTATTTCTTTTTCTGAAATTTTAGGATTAGCTCCCTCATGCCCCGCCACTAATGCCCCAACAGCACAAGCATAATTTAAAGATTTTTGAGGAGACTTACCTCTTAATAATCTCACAATCAATATTGCTAAAAAGGAATCTCCCGCACCAACGGTATCAACCACTTTTATAAAATAACCACTATTGTAGTAAAATTTACCGTTGCAATACAAAACGGCACCAAATGCACCTTTAGTAACACAAATCTGTTTTGTGTTTGTTCGTTCAGCTATAAATTTGATATTTTGCTCAAAAGAATTATACGGAGAATCTAATATTCTACTTATTTCCCATAATTCTTCATCATTAAGTTTAATAAAATCAGCCTTTGACATTAATTCGATAAGGACTTCTGTTGTATAATAAGGCGCTCTTAGATTGGCATCCAAAACTTTATATTTAGCTTTATCTAATAAAGCATGTAATGTTGATCTAGAAATTTCATCCCGACAAATTAAGCTTCCAAAAATAAAAACATCTGATTCCGAAACTTTTTCGATCATTTCATTTGTTAGCGTAATTTTATCCCAAGAAGAAGGATACA
>CAILTC010000087.1 GCA_903837025.1 uncultured Bacteroidota bacterium
ATTAGTCGTACTGTTTTGTCATTTGTACTCGTGTTTTTTTTCATCTTTTGTTTTTTCTAAAATTTATAACCTACTTTTAAAACAGATCTCAAATTGTTCAAATTATTTGAAACAGTGACATTAATAACGTTGTTTGTGAAATTAATTCGATTAGTTAATCCATACCTGCTTTCCGCAGTAAAAAATATTTTTCCAACATGATATACAATACTTCCACCTAAACCATAAGTGAACGCGTTTTTTGTGTCATTATTAGTATGGGCAAAGATTTCTCCAAAACTTGGCCCAATTCCCAATTCCCAATCTGATTTTGCAATCAATCTATATTGCGGATTTAATTCAACAGTCAATGATTTCAATTCTTTTCCGTTTTGCTCAATGATACTGATTTGTTGTCGAATATAATTCTTTGCCGTACATAATAATGGGCATTGAAGGGAAATATCCAAACCATAAACAGCAGCGGATTTGTCAAAATTTTGATTGTTCTGAAAACCACCAACAAGACTTATTGCAAATTGTGGGCGATATCCTTTTTTGAATACTGGTAGCAAACAGGTTTTTCCTTTTACAGATTGTTCAAAAGGTTGGTTTTGTGCGTTCGACACAAACGATAATGCAAGAAGCATGATTACGATTACTCTTTTCATTGTTTTTGTTTTAGATTACAATACAAAAGTAAGTCGCAAAAAAAACTTGTTTAGTACCATTTAGCACACAAGCGAAATTATTTCGATTTTATTTCTATAAAGTTTGAGAGTTCCTTTTTTTTCAAAATTTTTCAGAAGTCTAGAAATAACTTCTCTTGTTGTCGAAAGTTCATTAGCAATTTCTTGATGTGTACAATTTATAATAGAATTATGATGTGCTTTCGCTTTTGAGTTGAGATATGAAATTAAGCGTTCATCTGTTTTGGAGAAAGCCAAAGTGTCAATTGTAGCAATTAAATTATCAAATCGATTATCCATAGTTTGCAATACAAAATTGCGCCAACTTGCATAGGTATTAAACCATTTCACCGCTGTTAATACAGGAATCGCAATCAATTCAGTTTCTTCTTCTGCAACAGCCTTGATATTACTGATTTTTTCGGTTATACATGAAGAAAGCGAAACGGCACAGGATTGACCTGTAGTGATATAATATAGAAATAATTCGTGCCCCTCTTCGTCAACTCTCAAAACTTTTACGGTTCCTTTTATAACCAATGGAATAACTTTGATATACCTTTCTGGCGTAACAATGGTTTCTCCAGCATTGAAGGACAAATAGGTGCCCGTCTTTTTAATTTCGTCAATTAAATCCAATTCAGTTATAAAGTCAAATTGATAGGTTGTCATTTTTGTTCTTGATTTTGGAATTTTACGTTAATGTCTATTTTGAAAAAACCAACAATTGGTATCAACAAAAACAGCTTAAAAAGTGATGTAAAAATAGGTTTTTTGGATCCATTGTAAGGAAATTACTGTAGTTATTTTTCACTCCAACTCGAAAGGAGTAAAAAGGCGAAGCAATTCATGAATTTTAGCAATTCTAAAAGAGATCTTTTAATAATCTAATTGATTTGTTCTGTTGTTGCAATTTCTATTTTTAGAATCTATTTGTTATTTAGCTTAATTTCAAACTTAATATTTCTTTATATTTGACTAATTTTGAAATCGAACTCCAAAAAAAAATATTGCTTTCAATACGTCTTGAAAACTCAATTTGAAGTACAAGTCATTAATGTGAAATTTTAGAGTTCATAATTCAAAAGCTTGAAGGCTTTTATTAAAAATTAAAATCAGAATAAAACGAATTTAAACTATCGAAAGAATGAAAAAAACTGTTTTTTTTACCGCTCTATTTTTTATTGGATGTACTCTTTTTGCTCAAAAAAGCTACGAGCAAACCATGAAAGAAATTTACAAATCATCTTTGACAAATTCTCAGTGTTATTCATGGTTAGATTATCTTTCTAATTCAATTGGAGCACGATTATCCGGCTCAGCCAATGCCGAAAAGGCAGTTTTATATACAAAATCGCAACTAGAAACCTTAGGTTTCGACCGTGTGTATCTTCAAGATGTGATGGTGCCAAAATGGGTTCGTGGTGCCAAAGAATCGGCTTATTTTTTAGACAATAAAACGAAGATAAATATTCCTGTTTGCGCATTGGGCGGTTCTATTGCCACACCAGAAAACGGAATTACAGCCGAAATAATCGAAGTAAAAGGTATTCAGGAATTAGAAGCTTTGGGCGAAAAAATAAAAGGTAAAATCGTGTTTTTTAATCGACCTATGGAACAAGAAAATGTAGAAACGTTCAAATCCTACGGAGCCTGTGTCGATCAAAGATTTGATGGTGCCAAAGAAGCTTCAAAATATGGCGCTCTGGCATCAATCGTACGTTCGATGAATATGCGTTTAGACGATTTACCACACACAGGCGTTCAAAGTTATGGCGCGATTCCAAAATCACAATACATTCCAGCGGCTGCAATTAGTACCAATGCGGCTGAATTATTGAGCAAATCCTTGAAAAACAATCCACATCTAAAATTCTTCTTGAAACAATCTTGCCAAATTATGGATGATGTTTTGTCTCATAACGTCATTGGCGAAATAAAAGGAAGTGAACATCCCGAAAATATTATGGTTGTGGGCGGACATCTTGATTCTTGGGATCTAGCAGATGGTTCGCAAGATGATGGCGCAGGAATTGTGCAAAGTATGGAGGTGATGAATATCTTCAAAAACATCGGTTATAAACCCAAAAACACACTTCGAGTGGTGCTTTTTATGAATGAAGAAAACGGAGGAAGAGGCGGAAAAAAATACCAAGAATTGGCTCAAACGAATAAAGAAAATCACATTTTTGCTTTAGAAAGTGACTCGGGTGGATTCTCACCAAGAGGATTCGATTTCGAAAGTGACGATGCTAATTTGAATAAAATCATTGGTTGGAAACCCCTTTTCGAGTCTTATTTAATTCACATTTTTGCCAAAGGACACAGCGGTTCTGATATTGAACCATTAACTTCTAAATATCTTGTAAAAGCAGGTTTACGTCCTGATTCCCAACGCTATTTTGATTATCATCATGCCGCAAACGACAAATTTGATGGCGTAAACAAAAGAGAATTAGAACTGGGAGCCGCCACAATGGCTTCTTTGATTTATTTGATAGATCAAAACGGGATTGTGAAATAGATATGAATTTATTATACAAAAAAAAACAGCTAAGGAATTAGCTGTTTTTTTTGTTGAGATATTGAAAATACTTCCTAGGACATTAATGAAAAGTATTAATATTTTCAACGTCCTTCAAAATAGTCATCGAATCTTTTTTGACTAAAATAGATTTTATTGCGAGTTTCTTTTCTAAAAATTTCCTTGTTTTAACTTCGTGAATATATCTATTTTTGGGAATACAAATATTCGAAAGTATTTTTTCAGTTTCTACTTTAGACGTATCAGGATTTTTTTTTCTTCCATGATGTTGTTCTAATTTCAGTAATCTTTATTTTAATTCGTATTTGATGCTATTTGGAATAGCTACGATTCGGGAGACTTCGCAATCCTAATTATAAGGAACAATTCGTGGTGAGGAGGCATGCAACGAACCCTAGCTGTTGGCGGATGGTTATTTATTTAGTTATCGTGATTTTTCTGTTTTAGAAAAATCTTTTTTCTGGTTTTGGCGGATTTATATATTGCGTTAATAATTCTAATATCTTTTAGTCCCTCTTCTCCTGTGATATGATTTGGTAATTTTTTATTTTCTAATAGCAATTTACATATTTCATCTAATTGTGTTTTTTGCTGATTTATTACTGGAAATTTTAATTCTTTCTCCGATGTTTTGCCAACAAAAGGCCCATAGCTCAATGCTGGACTTAATTCAAATGAACCTTCGTCGGCAGATGCGTAAAACCTATCTATATTGAAACCGCAAGACGTATTGCAATTGGCAATCGCACCACTTGGAAATTCCATTTGCCAAGAAATTGTTTCTTCGGTTTCTGAAAACCGATTTTTATTATTGACAGTGCCAAATTGAGCAGTAACGGCGATTGGTTCTTCTCCTAAAACATAACGACTAGCTTGAATACAATAAATACCTAAATCCATTAATGGACCTCCTCCAGATAATTTTTTATTTAATCTCCAATCTTTTTGTTTATCAACAATAGTAGTTTTATCAAGTGTGTCATAAGTTTTGTATCCAAGTGAGGCCTCTATAAACCGCACTTGTCCAAAAACTTTTTCCTGTCCTAATCGTTTAATTTCTAAATGTGTTGGTTCGTAATGCAAACGATAACCAACAGCCAATTGAACATTGTTTTCGTTACACGCTTTTATCATTTCTTCACAATCAGCAACAGAAATCGACATTGGCTTTTCGGTGATTACATTTTTACCTGCTTTTGCTGAACGAATTACAAAGTCTTTATGCAATCCATTGGGCAAAACAACATAAACTAAATCTATATCCTTATTATTAATTATTTCGTCGAAATTTTGATAATTATAGATATTTTTATCGGGAATATTATATTTGGCTTTCCATTTTATGGCTTTTTCAGGAGAACCAGTAACTATTCCTGCTAGATTACAATATTCAGAAACTTCTAATCCAGAGGCTAACATTGAGGCGTAATTACCTAAACCACAAAGAGCTATGTTTATTTTTTTTCCAGTATATGGTTTATGCCATTTTTCTTGCGTTATAAATGATGGAAGAGTTGTAATGACAATTGATGCACCTATGCCTAACCCAAATTTATTAACAAATGAACGTCTCGAAATATTTTTCATAAAAGTTACTTTTTAATTTAATATTTTTAAATGAGTATGCTCTTTAAAAAAATTGTTACATTTCTATTTTTCAGCAATTTTAGGTAACTATTCGCCATCTTGTATATTGATAGCGCAAAACGACTCTAATCTACCCAAATTTGGATGCCTTTGCGCCATAATAATGCTTTTGTTTGTTTTGCTAATTTATTTAACTTTTTCTTACAAATCATCAAAAGGGATTTTTATTTGTTATGAAATTCTTGATTTTTAATGACCTAATTCAAAGTTTTAGATTTTACAATTCCTCCTAAATCCTCATTTGCAAAAATTGCGAAATCACCAAATAAAATGGTATTTTAGCAGTCTGAAAATTCTATCTAAAATGATTAGTAAAACACAATTCGAAAACGAACTTCAACTCATTATTCAAAATGCAATTCGCGAAGATGTAGGCAACGGCGATCATAGTTCGTTGGCTTGTATTCCGGCATCGGCAACAGGAAAAGCAAAACTTTTGGTCAAAGAAGACGGGATTATTGCTGGTGTGGCTTTCGCCAAAATGATTCTCGATTATGTAGATCCCAATCTGAAAATGGAGACTTTTATCGAAGATGGAGCACAAGTAAAATATGGTGATGTGATTTTTCAGATTTCGGGAAGTTCACAATCTATCCTCAAAGCCGAACGTGTTTTGCTCAATTCGATGCAACGAATGAGCGCTATTGCGACCAAAACAAAAAGCTATGTCGACTTGCTGCAAGGAACCAACACGCAAATTCTAGATACACGCAAAACAACTCCAGGTTTTAGGGCTTGCGAGAAATGGGCGGTGAAAATAGGGGGAGGCGAAAACCACCGTTTTGCACTTTATGATATGGTAATGCTCAAGGACAATCATATTGATTTTGCTGGCGGAATTACTTTGGCGATAGCCAAAACTAAAGCGTATCTTCAAGAAAATAATCTCGATTTAAAAATTATTGTCGAAGCCAGAAACCTCGATGAAATCAAAGAAATACTTAAAAGTGATGGTATTCATCGAATCCTAATCGATAATTTTAATTACGACGATACCCGAACAGCGGTGGCTTTAATCGGGGACAAATGCCAAACGGAGTCCTCAGGAAATATCACCGAAGAAACGATTCGCAGTTATGCCGAATGTGGCGTAGGCTATATTTCATCAGGTGCCTTGACACATTCTATTTACAACATGGATTTGAGTTTAAAGGCGTATTAGATTGCAGGTCTCAGATTTCAGGTTGCAGTTCCAAATTGGAATAGTTAAGGAATAACTTTAAAACAAAATGATATGAGATTTCAGGACTTATTAGCTTACAAGAAATCCTTTGAACTAGCAATGAATATTTATGCTATTTCAAAAGGTTTTCCTTCTGAAGAGAAGTATTCTTTGACAGATCAAATTAGACGTTCTTCCAGAAGTGTGTATGCTAATATTGCTGAAGCGACTAGAAAAAGAAGATATGAAAAGCATTTTATTTCAAAACTTACCGATAGTGATGCTGAAAATTCAGAAACTCAAGTTTGGCTAGAGTATTCGATTGCGTGTAATTATATAAATAAAAGTGATTTTGAAACCATGAACGCAAAAAGTATTGAAGTTGGGAAACTGTAAATTATATGATGAATAATCCAGATAAATTTTTATGAATATTTCAATAGGCAACTGCAATCTGCAACCTGAAATCTGCAACCTGAAACCTGCAATCTATGAGTAAAGAAATCGAAGAAAGAATAGAAAGAATCCCTGTATTACGCAACTTAGTTCGTCCACTAAAACGAATCAAATTGCCTTGGCTACAAGGATTGTCGTTCTATGATTTAATGGAATTGTACATACTTGGAATAATAGAGGGAGGTTTGAGTTATCACGCCAGCGCAGTTGCTTTTAGCTTTTTTATGGCGTTATTCCCTTTCGCACTCTTTATTTTAAACCTAATTCCGTACATTCCTATCCAAGGATTTCAGTTGGATTTTCTCCAATTCGTGAAGGAAGGAGTGCCGCCAAATACCTATGATGCGATTTATAAAATCATCAGTGATATTCTTAATAATAGTCATTCGGGTTTGCTTTCAACTGGGTTTATATTGTCTATTTTCTTGATGGCAAACGGACTCAACGGAATTTTAGGTGGTTTCGAATCCTCGAAACACGTGCTCATCAAGAGAGGTTTCTTGCGTCAATATGTTGTAGCATTAGGAATGTCGCTTGTTTTGTCCTTTTTATTATTGGCTACCATTGCCATCATTGTGGTTTTCGAAGTTTTTATCCAAAAAACAATGATTCAGGATATTTTAAGTGACCAGATTCCGTTAATCATTTTAGGGAGATACGCCTTTGTGATTTTGATGATTCTAATCACTACATCCATTCTTTTTAAATTCGGAACGACCCATGATAAAAAACGCGCTTTTATTTCGATAGGGTCTGTTTTTACTACGATATTAGTGATTTTAGATTCCTATGTTTTTGGGATTTGGGTATTGCGATTTTCAAAATACAATGAATTATATGGCTCGATCGGAACCCTGCTAATCATGATGTTTTACATTTGGATTAACTGCGTTATTTTGCTTCTTGGTTTCGAATTGAATGCGACAATAAGCCGATTAAGATTGAAAAATCATAATTCCAATAAGCATCCTTAAATATAACTTCTAACTTATAACCCCTAACTTTTATAATGTATTTCGTCGAAGTCATCTTACCGCTTTCTCTTGCCAAAACGTTTACCTACAGCGTTTCGGAAGCTGAATATAATTATATCAAAAAAGGAATGCGTGTGGCGGTGCCTTTCGGCAAAAGTAAAATCTATACGGCGCTGGTAATTGAAATTCATCAAAACAAACCTAGTTTATACGATGCCAAGGAAATTCATCAAATTCTGGATGTAAGTCCCATCGTGACCGAAATTCAAATTGCCCATTGGCAGTGGATTGCTTCATATTATATGTGTGCCATCGGTGATGTGTATCGCGGCGCTATGCCATCGGCACTTTTGCTGGAAAGCGAAACAATTATTTCTCAAAAACAAGATGGTTTTGTTGA
>CAILTC010000088.1 GCA_903837025.1 uncultured Bacteroidota bacterium
TAGTTTGGGTGCTTATATTCCCCAATTGTATTTGCTGCTTGCTCAAACTAATTTCATTCGAAGCTGAGTTTTCAGGTTCTGTTTTTGTTCCCCCTTCGGGGGCTAGGGGGTTAGTTTTTTTAGTGTTGCAGCATATAAATACCGCAAATAACAGCAATAAAATACCGATGTTTTTTATATTTTTCATCTTATTTTGTTTTAATGAAGCTTTCGCTATCAATTAAATAATTTCCATTTTTGGCAATGGAATCTCGGACGGAAATACCTTCAACAATTTGCACAAAATCATCGATTTCGATACCTGTTTTAATGGCGGTTGCCTTAAATCCTTTTCCCATTTTTAAGAAAACTATTTTCTTGGTTCCAATGCTGACCAATGCTTGCTTTTGAATCCAAATTCCTTTTGTTGAATTTGTTTTAACGAAACCGTTTAATCGAATTCCAATGGGTAATTTTAACGTGTTATTATTCAAATAAACTCGAATTCTATTAGTTTTATCGGCAGGATTCAGTTGCGTTTCTACAAAATTTATTTGGGCGTTAATGAATTTATTTTCGTCCAATTCAGTTGAAATCCGAATCGGTTGATTGGTTTTTATTAAACTATTATAAGCCTGACTCACATTGAAAATTCCCCAAACTTTATCGGTATTCAATAATTTGAAAACAGTTTGATTTTTCTTCAAATAATCGCCTTCTTTAATCGATAAATTTTCGGTTGTTGCTGTATTTTGCATGGCAGGATTAACCGTATTCGTCATACTTTCCGTTCCTTGAATAATTCCCGAAGTTGGACTATAAATTGAAATTATTGGATTAGCTTTTTTGGTTAAAATCAAGGAATTAATCTGAGTTACTGTCATTCCATATAATTCTAATTTTTGTTTTGATGCCGAAATAATCGAAGTATTATCCGCATCATTAGTAATTAAATAGATAAAATTTTGCTGTTCGGTCATTAATTCTGGACTGTACAAATCAAAGATTTTTTGCCCTTTACTTACTTTTTGAAACTTATAATTGACATACATTCGTTCTATTCTTCCATTTATTCGTACCGCCACATTTTCGGCCGAATTGGGATCATAAGCCACAATTCCTGGTAAGTTTATTTCAGTACTTAATGTGGTATCTTTTGGAGTTGTGGTTTGGTATTTCCCAACGATAAAATTATCCGTTGGTTTCAATAAATCCTCAATCGAATTACCTTCAACAAGCTGATTTTCGATTACTTTTTTCACCAAAGTCATTCCACAAATAGGACAATTCCCGGCTTTATCACGAATAATTTCAGGATGCATCGAACAGGTATAAACTTCCTTTTGATGGGCAATATTCGAATGATTCTCCAATTTTACCGAAAAAAAATACGTTGAAAAACCGATTATTAAAATTCCAATTGCTCCTAAACTATACTTTAGATAATTATTCATAATCAATTGTTTTCTAGTTGTTTTTCGATTTCTACTTGTGTAATTAATATAGCTTGTAATTTATCAAGTACTTCAATTTGAGACATATTCAAAGCTTCCCAAGCATCCAA
>CAILTC010000089.1 GCA_903837025.1 uncultured Bacteroidota bacterium
ATTGGTATGGCAAAATCAAGTCAATCGCAAAAATACCCGAAACAATTTAAAATTATCCCTTATCAAAAGTATTCCTATCACTATGCTGTCAAGTATAATCATTATGATTGTTTTGTTTCTGTCTTCGGAGGATATTATGCAACATCAAAACCCTTTCGTTAGACGGTATATAAGACGTTCAATAACGTTAGTGCATTCGACAGATTTAAAATTTAATTCCTATTATTTTTCGGGTTACGACAAGGGTAATATTTACCTCGGTAACTACACGGATCCTTTAAATATTCTCTCTATAGATCCTACTTTTAAATCGCAAAAAGTAACCAAAATTGATTTTAAAGAGAGAAGCCTTCCATTTCGTTTAGTTAGCATTTTGATCAAAGGGAAATACTTTTTTTTAATGGATGGTAGCGTGCCTTGCATTTTTCGGGGAAAGATTCAGGATTGGAAAATAACCGAGGAATTAAAAGGTATTCCCAATTTTACAATTGCAGAACCGATCGATAGTATTAGCGTTGTTTTTAGAAATAATAGTGGGATAAATGCTGCGAATATTCTTGGGATTTATAACTCGAATACCTCTCCTAAAGTTCATTATGTACCCGCACTTTTACAAAAACAAATTGATGGGATATTTGATACCGATGGAATGCTGCACTTTAATAGTCAATTGGGTAGCATAGTGTATGTTTATTTCTATCGTAACGAAATTATTCTATCGGATATAAAAGGAAATAGAGTTAGCAGGGAGCATACTATAGACACTGTATCGCATGCTAAAATTAAAGTTGCCTATCTAAAAGGGGGAACACAGCGAAAAATGGCAGCCCCACCATCGATGGTCAATGCGATTACAACAACAAAGAATAATCTTTTATTTGTCCAATCTAGGGTGCCTGGTTTATATGAGGATAATACCATGTGGAAGCATGCAGCCATTATTGATGTTTATAATCTAAAAACGAACGCTTATATTTTGAGCTTTCCCCTTTTTGGAATTGAAGACAAGAGGCTCCAATCCATGTTTGTCACCACCACCCATTTATATGTTATTATTGGCACCCAACTTCGGATGTATGAATTAAAAGGAAGCTTAAAAAAAGAAATGATAAATGGATCGGATACCCGTTCTAATTTATAAAAATATACTGGCCAGTATCAGGAAAAAGATCGAAAACCTGTAGAAAAAAGTAGATCAAGTTTAATTTTAATATTTATTATTATGAAGACCACATTTTTAAAATCGATGATGCCCTTTGCAGTTGTTGCAATACTGGGAATTTCAGGAGCTTTTTTGACCACTTCGATGCAAAATGCATCTAAAGAGGCAGCTACAAAACAAGGTTATATTGATGGTCCGCAAGGACCCTGTAGTGTTCCTGTAAGCTGTAATACCACGCCAAATCCTATTTGCCAAGCAAATGGAGTACAGGCTTTTGGTAAAGACAACAATTGCAGTGAGGTTTTGTATCGTCCATAAAGTAATTTTTTGACGATATAAATGAGCAATGCAGTTCCAAAATGGAACTGCATTGTTTTTTGTTTTTATAAGCAAAATAATTATTTTATCCCCTCACTA
>CAILTC010000090.1 GCA_903837025.1 uncultured Bacteroidota bacterium
AAATCTGAGCTTCATGGTCGTTTCATTATTTATAAATGATGTGATAATACGGGGTGTCGAACCAAGAGGCGAACCAATTTTGGGTCTTGGCTTCTAGGTTTTGGGTCTCAGGTTTTTGGGAATTCAGCATTTATTCTTTTTCTATTAATTCAAGTCATGCAAATTTAGTGTATTTTTGCACCGAATACTTGATTTTACAATGGAAAATAATTTTAGAATGATTGCCAAAACCTTTTTTGGTTTTGAAGAAATATTAGCAAATGAATTGAAAATGCTTGGTGCGCAAGACGTAGAACCAGGTGTGCGAATGGTAAGTTTTAAAGGCGATAAGGGGTTTATGTACAAGGCAAATTTGTCTTTGCGAACCGCTTTGAAAATTTTGAAACCTATTTATTTTTTCAAAGCAAGAGACGAACAATCTTTGTATAAAGGGATATCGGGTGTAAACTGGTCGAAATTTATCAATGCCAATCAGACTTTTGTGATTGATGCTACCGTGCATTCGGAATATTTTAATCACTCGGAATTTGTTTCTCAAAAATGTAAAGATGCTATTGTAGATCAATTTCGCGAGCGAACAGGACAACGTCCAAGTATCGAGAAAATTCATCCTGATTTGCGAATTAATATTCACATTGACAAAGACCAAGTTTCGGTTGCGCTGGATACTTCTGGAAATTCGTTGCACCAACGTGGTTATCGTACAGCAACAAATATTGCTCCTATAAACGAAGTTTTGGCTGCGGGAATTCTGTTGCTTTCGGGTTGGGATGGTCAAGGCGATTTCTTAGATCCCATGTGTGGTTCTGGAACTTTTCTTGCCGAAGCTGCTATGATAGCTTGTAATATTCCAGCAAACATCAACCGTAAGGAATTCGCTTTCGAAAAATGGAACGATTGGGATAACGATTTATTCGAATCGATTATGGATTCGTTGATGAAAAAAGTGCGTGAATTTCATTACACTATAAAAGGCTATGACAAAGCGCCATCTGCTGTGATGAAAGCCAAAGATAATATCAAAAACGCTAATTTAGACGAATATATCAGCATCGAAGAACGCAACTTTTTTGATACAGAAAAAACTTCAGAAGGAAAATTGCACATGGTTTTCAATCCACCTTATGATGAGCGATTAGACATTCACATGGAAGAATTCTACAAGAATATTGGTGATACTTTGAAGAAAAATTATCCAGGGACAAACGCTTGGTTTATCACAGGAAATTTGGAAGCCTTGAAATTTGTTGGACTAAAACCTTCTCGAAAAATCAAACTTTTTAACGCAAGTATAGAAGCTCGATTGGTGAAATACGAAATGTATGAAGGAAGTAAAAGAACGAAGTTTCAGACATCAGGTGACAGTTTGCAGTAAACAGAATTCAGACTGCAAAAAGCTTAAGCCCAAAACCTAATACCTTTAAAACAATGACAAAATTACAAGTTCGCGCATTTCTATACCAACTAGGTTGCTTTGCGATATTATTTATTTCTTTACAATTTTTGGTAGCAAAATATACTAATTTAACTGGGTTTTGGATTCCAGGAATTGCCTTTGTAGTAGGCACAATTTTATCGCCAAAATTTCAGGCGGTAAAGACTAAAGACGGTGAAAAACTATTTATGTCTTGGTTGTTTATAAAAGGAATTAAGGATATTAGCTAGTATTTTAGTGAAAGTTAAGAAGAAGTTGAATTATGGACTTGAATCATCCAAAAATTAAATCCAGAAATAATGAATTTCTATATTTTTATCTTATTTTTTCTGATTTTAGTCTTTTTGTTTTCCTTTATAATTGCAAGTATAGCTGTTTTTGTTTTTGTTAAATTTCTCAAATTTAAAAGTCAAAATTTAAGGAGAAATAAAATATATGTTGCAATTATTTTAT
>CAILTC010000091.1 GCA_903837025.1 uncultured Bacteroidota bacterium
CTTTTTTTGCTGGTTTTTTTACCACCAATAGTAAACTTAGCACTTGCTCCCAGAGGAGTAGATTTCGATGCTTGTCCACCAGTGTTGGAATAAACCTCGGTGTCCATTACTAAAATATTAATATCTTCTCCTGTAGATAAAACGTGATCTACTCCACCATAACCAATATCATAAGCCCAACCGTCTCCACCAAATATCCAAACTGCTTTTTTACGTAAATATTCGGTTAATTGGCTTAATTTTTTGGCATCTTCATTGTCTTCAATTCCGTTTAATTTTATTTTAAGGGCATCAATTTGAGCAAATTTTTCTTTTTTAAGAATTTCTGTATCTTCTGCGTTATTGATGATTGCTTCTACTAATTCACTTCCTACCAATGGTACTAGGGTTCTTAACAGGTCAACGGCAATTTCTTGTTTTTTGGTTAAACCTAGTTTCATTCCCAAACCAAACTCGGCATTGTCTTCAAAAAGGGAGTTGGCCCAAGCTGGTCCTCTACCAAATTCGTTTTTCTTGTAAGGCGTTGTTGGTAAGTTTCCTCCATAAATAGAAGAACATCCTGTAGCATTGGCAATCAAAATACTATCGCCATACAACTGCGTAATCATTTTTACATAAGGGGTTTCGCCACAACCAGAACAAGCCCCCGAGAATTCGAATAAAGGTTCTAGGAACTGAGATCCTTTGATATTGGTCGTTTGTAAAGCCGTTCTGTCGTAATAAGGTAGGGTAACAAAGTGATCCCAATTGACATTTTCTTCAACATCAACCTCAATTTTCTTGTGCATATTGATGGCTTTGAAGTTTTCTTTGACTTTGCTCACCGCTGGACAAACCACGACACAAAGGTCGCAACCCGTACAATCTTCTGGTGAGACTTGCAAAATATAAGATTCATTTTCTTTAGAAAAAGGTCTTCCTATGGCTGGTACACTTTTTAGCGAAGTTGGAAAACTAGCCAAGTCTTCGTTTGAAACCACTTTAGATCGAATGGCAGCGTGAGGACAAATAGCGATACATTTATTACATTGGGTACATAATTTTTCGTCGTCCCAAACCGGAATAAAATCGGCAATTCCGCTTTTTTCGTATTGTGAAGTTCCTGTTGGGAAAGTTCCGTCAACGGTAAAAGCACTTACTGGAAGTTCGTCGCCAAAACCAGCTAATATTTTTTCTAATACTTCGGTAACAAAGCCATCAGGAGCATTTCGCATTGCCGATAACATTTGTTTTTCGCTTGAAGCTACTTTTGGATAATCGACTAATTGTAAGTTTTCAAGCGATTTATCAACGGCATTAAAATTCATATTTACCACTTTTTCTCCTTTATGAGAGTAGGATTTAACTATGGCATTTTTGATTTTTTCTATCGCTTCGTCTTTGGGTAAAATTCCAGAAATGGCAAAGAAACAAGTTTGCAAAATGGTATTGGCTCTTTTGCCAAGTTTTGCTTCCTGAGCAACTCTGGTGGCGTCAATCACATAAAACTTAGCTTCTTTTTCGATAATTCCTTGTTGAATTTGAATCGGCAATCTGTCCCAAATTTCGACTGCAGAATAAGGAGAATTCAGCAAGAAAGTGCCGCCGTGTTTCAAGTCGGCAATCATATTGAATTTTTCAATAAAATTGAATTTATGACTGGCGATAAAATCGGCTTTCTCAATTAAATAGTTAGAATTGATAGGATCTGGGCCAAAACGCAAATGCGAAATAGTCTGTGCTCCCGCCTTTTTAGAGTCATAAACAAAATAACCTTGCACATAATTATCGGTGGTTTCACCAATGATTTTGATCGAGTTTTTATTGGCTCCAACAGTTCCATCCGATCCCAAACCGTAGAACATACAATTAATAGTTGTGGCTTTAATATCGAATGACGGATCATAATACAAACTGGTAAAAGTTACATCGTCATTGATCCCAATGGTAAAGTGATTTTTAGGTTTTTTATTCAACAATTCGTCATAAATTCCTTTTACCATGGCTGGCGTAAACTCTTTGGATGACAATCCGTAACGACCTGCGACAACAACTGGCATTTCTCTACCACTTTCGACAAGTGCGGTAACAATGTCTAAATATAGCGGATCGCCAACGCTTCCTGGTTCTTTGGTTCTGTCTAAAACAGCTATTTTTTGTACTGTTTTTGGTAGTTTTTCGACAAAAGCATCAATAGCGAACGGTTTGAATAAACGAATTAATATAACGCCTACTTTTTCGCCTTCGGCCAACATAACTTCAAGCGCTTCTTTTACTGGACCTTCGGCAGAACCCATAATGATAATGACTCTTTCGGCTTGGGGATGTCCAATATAATCGAACAAATTGTAGCTACGACCCGTGTGCTCGTAGAATTCGTCCATTATTTCCTGAACGACTCCAGGAACTTTGTCGTAAAATAAATTGCAAGCTTCTCTCGCTTGAAAGAAAACATCCGGATTTTGGGTTGTTCCTCTTAATACTGGATTGTCTGGGTCTAATGATCTTTTTCTGTGTTCCATAACCTTATCTTCGGGCATCATCGCTTTGATGATTTCGTCAGGAATACCGTCGATTTTCGAAATTTCGTGTGAGGTTCTAAAACCGTCAAAAATATTCATAAATGGAACACGTGTTTTTAATGTCGCTACTTGCGAAATTAAAGCAAAATCATGTGCTTCCTGAACCGAACCGCCAAATAGCATGGAGAATCCAGTTTGTCGGCAGGCCATAACATCGGAGTGGTCGCCAAAAATAGACAACGCATGAGTAGCGATTGTTCTAGCGGCAACGTGTATAACGCAGGGCAATAATTCACCTGCAATTTTATACATATTCGGAATCATCAACAATAAACCTTGTGAGGCTGTAAAAGTAGTGGTCAAAGCACCGGCTTGTAAGGATCCGTGAACCGTTCCTGCTGCTCCACCTTCGCTTTGCAATTCGACAATTCTCGGAATGTTATTCCAAATATTTTTTCTACCCTTAGAACTATAAAGCTCTGCATGTTCCCCCATTGGCGAAGAGGGTGTAATTGGATAAATAGCACAGACTTCATTTGTTTTGTGCGCAATGATAGCCACCGCTTCATTACCATCACAAATTAATTTTTTAAATTTTTTTGTATTCATTTTATTAAGTTGTTGTCACTATCTTGAATCTGCTACTCTTTATTCCATCCGCAAATCACCGATAGTATTAATTTTTTAAATAAAAAAAAGCTAAAAACCATTTTACAAAGGGAGTTTAGCTTTTTTTGAATTAGTTTTCACTGTATAACCATGCTTTTTTGTGCAATAGTTGTTCTTCTGTTTCTATATGATTATCATCAACAATACAGCAATCTACAGGACAAACGGAGGCGCATTGCGGTTTGTCATGAAAACCTTTGCATTCGGTACATTTATCGGATACGATATAGAAAAACTCATCCGAAATAGGATCATGTTCTTCATTGGCGTCCACTTCTTCTCCTTTAAGAGTTTTTACCATTCCTTTTAAAGAGGATCCATCGGCATAAGACCATTTGCTGTCTGGTTCATAAATTGCATTGTTGGGACATTCTGCAATACACGCATCGCAGTTAATACACTCGTCTGTTATAATAATAGCC
>CAILTC010000092.1 GCA_903837025.1 uncultured Bacteroidota bacterium
AGTTAAAGTTTTACTAAACTACAAAATGACCGTTATATGATGTTATATTTGTTAGAACAAAAACAATTTTAAAATGAAAAAAATCTTATTAACCCTCGTTTTAGTGGCATTCTCAACAATGATGAATGCTCAAAATGCAACACAATCAACCTCTGTTGTATCAGCAAAAGAAGTTACAAAAACTACTGTTGCAAAAACCAAACAAGTAGCAAATCCAGCTGCTTATGCATGTACAAAATGTTTCAACATCGAAAAAGTTGCCGGAAAGTGCTCTAAGTGTCAAGGCGAAAAAGTACAATTAGGAACTTATTATTGTGAACATTGTATGAAAGCTACAGGAACAAAAGCTGGAAAATGCAGCTCCTGTGGAATGCCAACTACACAAATGACGCGTAAATTTTGTGCTAGTAAAATGACTAAAGCAGTAAAAACTGTAGTTGTTCCGAAAAAAGCAGCCTAATCTATTGAATTCAAAAATGAGAAAGCCTCGCAGATTTGCGAGGCTTATTTATTTGCTACTATAATTATTCTATTTTCTTCTTTTCGAATGTTAGAAATAGGTACAAACTTGAGAGCAGAATTACAATTTCGAAAAAAACTAGCGCATACATAATTCCAAAAAAATCTGCCAAGTAACCCAAAAATACGGCTGGAATTCCAAATCCTATGTAGCCAAAAAACATATAACCTGCAACTGCTCGCGCACGTTGATTTCCTGCTAAAGTTGCAATAATCGACAAGCCGCCTTGATAACTGAAACCATAAGCGGCCGAACCAATAATGGCAGTTCCCAACAAAACGACAGCTAAAATACCGTAATAAGCCCCTAAAACAACTAATCCGAAACCAATAGGAATTAAGGCAAATCCTAATTTTAGACTTGTAATTGGTTTAAACCGAGAACGAATAAACGGTTGCAAAAAAGCCCCCGTCCAGTTGATAAGCACCAAACAAAAACCAGCAAAAGCAGTCAAACCAAATTTAGCCAATTGTGTCGGAATAATAGCAATCACAACTCCTGTAGTTGCCCAACAAATAGCTATAGAAAAATTTACAGGAAAGGATCCCTTCGGAAAATACGGAAGCCGTAATAACGAGCCTCCAATTGGCGTAAGCTTTGGAAGAAAAAAAGAAAGAATAATTCCAATTAAAGTAATTCCAATAGCGATATAATAGGTACATGGCAAATAGGAGAAATGAATTAATAACGCAATACTCGTCATAAATGCGCCGCCACTAAACCCAAATGCGGTTGACAAAGAAGTCGCATTAGCTGCTCGAGTAGCCGCATAAATATCTTCAGAAAGCAATTCTGCAATATAGGCTGTTCCGGTCCCCATACTAAGCCCTAATCCCACTCCTTGAAAAAATCGAGCGAGTATCAATGCGTATATTGTCGGGCAGATTGTAATTGTTACATTAGAAAAAAGGGCTAAAAACAAACTAAAAACCAATACCGATTTTCGACCAATTTTATCCGAAATACCACCCAAAAACACATAACACGGTAACATTCCTAAAATATATGTAGCCAATACCAACGAAGTTTGTCCGTTGCTAAAACCCGCTACAGCAGCATAAGGTCGAAAAAGTGGCATCGACACATTTACGGCAAGCGTAATCAGAAACAGAGAAAACGAAATAACTTGGGTTGGTTTTATTTTCATCATTTGTTGTTTAAAAATCAATAAAGCTCCATTTACGCAATGAAAGTGGTGCTAATTAACGATTCGAAAAATACAATAAAAAACACATACGAACGAAATTTAGTTTGGAGCCTGAAAATGAGAAAACCTCACAGGGCTTGTGAGGTTTTTCTTTTATTTATTTGTTTTTGCTTGCTCTCGTTTGAGGGCACGGAAAAGATTTCCGCGCTATCCGTTAGCGGGGTATTTACTGCATATCCGAGCGATCGGGATATTCCGCCTGCTGATGCTTTAAAGAATATTGCTGATGCTTTGGGTGTTTCTGCTGATACTTTGTTAAGTGATGATGCCACAACTATTAAAGACATTGAACTTTTTAAAAAGTTTGAGATTATACAGGATATGAACGATGAAGATAAAAGTATTGTCTTGCGGTTTCTCGACCTAACCATTAGAGATTATAAAACCAAACAGGCTTATAAATAAATA
>CAILTC010000093.1 GCA_903837025.1 uncultured Bacteroidota bacterium
GTAAATAATCTTATTCGTTTTTCAGATTCTATTAAAGGAAAACAATTTGTTTTTGCTGGATTCAACGCTTTAAATGCTGCCGAAGAAAGAATAATTCAACACTTAATTGCGGCTGATCAAGCCCAAATATATTGGGATATTGACCAAGCCTTCCTTAATGATCCTTTTCACGACGCAGGATTATTTGTAAGGCGCTTCAAGGAAAGTTGGAAACATTATAAATCAAATCCTTTTGAATGGATCGTAAATGATTTTTCGCAATCTAAAAATATTCAAGTTATAGGCACACCAAAAACGATTGGTCAAGCCAAAATTACGGGAAGTATAATTGAAGACCTTATTGATGAAAATCCAAATGCTACTTTAGATAAGGCGGCAGTCGTTCTAGGAGATGAAAATATGTTGGTGCCTCTTTTATATTCGTTGCCTTCAACAGTTGGCGCTTTAAATATAACAATGGGTTATTCGAGTAAAAACAATCCTGCCCAAATTTTGATTGCCAAATTATTCAAAATGCACACGAATGCCTTGTCTCGAAATGCCAAAAGTTATGTGTTGTATTATAAAGATGTTTTAGATATTCTGACGCATCCATTGATTGAGCCTTTTGCAAAAACTAGCGAGTTGGTTGGTATTATTAATCAAAATAATTACACCTTTATCGCGCATCATAAATTGATGGAATTGAATCCAAATCCTAGTGATTTGTTTCTTTTGCTATTCCAGAAATGGGAACAGGGTTCGATGGCAGTTTTAGAAACTATTTCGAGTTTATTGCTAACTATTAAAATCAATTTGAGTAACGACAATGAAGAGGAAAAAATCACTAAAGCCTTTGTTTATGCCATTTTTAAAGTCATTAATAAACTGATAAATTACTATTCGAAACACTTACATATTGACAAAATCGAAACGCTTTATGCTATTTACAAACAAGTGATCGATTTAGCCGAAGTGTCTTTTGAAGGAGAACCTTTAAATGGTTTGCAAATTATGGGTGTTTTAGAAAGTCGTGTTTTAGATTTTGAAACCGTAATAATTACTTCGATGAACGAAGGAAAATTACCGGCTGGAAAATCACAGAATTCCTTCATTCCTTATGATGTGAAAAAGGAATTGGGATTGCCAACATTCAAAGAAAAAGATGCCATTTATACGTATCATTTCTACCATTTATTGCAACGCGCCAAGACTGTTTATTTGATTTATAATACCGAAAGTGAAGGTTTGGATGCAGGTGAAAAAAGTCGGTTTATCACACAATTGGAAGTCGAAAAACAAGACGCACATATACTAACTCATGAGATTTACAATGCTGTTTTACCCGAAACAGCTTATCAGCCAATGATAATCCCGAAATCGGAATTAGTGATGGATCGATTGAGAGATATTGCCAAAAACGGGTTTTCGCCATCAGCATTGACGAGTTATATCAGGAATCCTATTCAGTTTTATTTCCAGAAAATTTTGCGTATCAGCGAAGTTGAAGAGGTGGAAGAGAATATTGCTTTAAATACTTTGGGAACCATTATTCACGAAACCTTAAAAGTATTGTACGAACCTTTTATTGGTAAATTCTTGTCTGAAACTGCTATTTTAAGCTGTTTTAAACTTTTGGACGACGAAGTTTTAAAGCAATTTAAGCTCGTTTACAAAGAAGGAGAAATTAAAAAAGGGCGAAATCTTTTGGCTTTTGAAGTGGCCAAACGCAATGTTTACAATTTCTTGAAAGTTGAATTGGAAAACATTAAAAATGGTGACGCGATAAAAATTTTGGCTTTAGAACAACGATTCGAGCGAATATTAGAACATCCTAGTTTGCCGTTTCCTGTTAAAATTGGCGGTTCAGTTGACCGAATTGAAGAGCGTAACGGAAACATTAGAATCATCGATTACAAAACCGGAAAAGTCGAAAAGACAAATGTCACTTTAAAATCTTGGAAAGGATTGACGGAAGATATCAAAAATGATAAAATAATTCAGATTTTGGCATATGCTTTTATGTTCGAAAAAGAAGCAAACGGCCAGCCAATAGAGGCTGGAATTATATCGTTCAAAAACTTAAAATCGGGTTTTTTGCCTTTCAATTTTAAAGAAGAAAAAGAAGGAAATCTTATAATTGGCGAAGCAATTTTGACTAATTATTTGGAACAAATGGTTTTATTATTGAATGAAATTCTTGATGTGACTATTCCTTTTGAGGAGAAAGTTTAAACCCCTTTAAAAAAATCCAATAAAACCTCTTTTAATTCTTCTTGATTTTCAATTGGGCTCATGTGTCCGTCTGGGAAAGTGACTAATTTTACTTTGGTGCCTTCAATTTGTTCCAAAGATTCTGGGTAGGTTAAAACAGGATCTTTTTTTCCTAGAATAAGCATTTTAGGATAGGGAGTAAGGTGTAATAAAACTTCGCGGTCTTTGCGAATTTTCATTCCTTCGAGCGAAGCAACAATTCCTTGCAAAGGAGTTTTTAGGGCTTCTAATTTTACGTTTTCGATAGCTGTTGTAAATTTTTCGCGATTATCAGGGCTAAAAAGATTAGCAATCGAAAGACGGATAAAACCCATGTAATCTTTTTTTACCGCCTTTATGGCGCGATCTCTATTATTTTTTCGTTCCTCGCTGTCGGCTTTTGAGGTCGAATTTAATAAGACAAATCCTTTTACATTTTCGGGATATAATTCGGCGAAAGCCAATGCTACATAACCGCCCATAGAATGCCCGACAAAAATCGCTTTCCTGATCTTTAAATGAGATAAAACGGAATGAACAACATTGGCATTATCTTCCATAGCATGCACATAACCCAAACATCCCGACTCGCCGTGACCCAATAAATCGATGGTTATCATGCGGTATTTTTTACTTAAATCGAGAACCAATTCCTGCCACATTTTTTGGTTTTCGAGGAAACCATGAAGCAACACAATGGCATTGCCTTTTCCAGTATCCGAATAGGAGATTTTTGTGTTTTTATAGAAGATTTGTTTCATTGGAATATACTTGAAGCAAAAATAAGGCTAAAATTTTTAAACCAAATAAGAAATGTAAGTTGATATATAAAAAATATAAAGGTTGTATTTTTCAAATAGATAACTTTAAATTCCAACAATAATTTATCTCTTTTTAAATCTTAAATGCCTTATATGGTTCAATAAAAAACGGTTCGCATTCTTGCAAACCGTCTATTTTCTTTCATCTCTATTCTATTCTCTAGAAAAATCAAGAATTCATAATCGTTTCAATTTCATCCGCCTCAATTGGGATATTTCGCATCAAGTTGAACGGTTCCCCATTTTCCTGAACGACCACATTATCTTCTAATCGAATTCCGAAACCTTCGGCAGGAATATAAATTCCAGGTTCAACAGTAAAAACCATATTGGCTTTCATGGGCTCGGTCAGAATTCCATAATCATGCGTGTCTAGTCCCATGTGGTGTGAGGTTCCGTGCATGAAATATTTTTTATAAGCGGGCCATTCGGGATTTTCGTTTTGCACATCGGCTTTATCTAAAAGGCCTAAACCAAGTAATTCGGAGGTCATTATTTTTCCTACTTCAAATTGATATTCTTTCCAAAGTGTTCCTGGAGTAAGCATTTTTGTAGCTTCATTTTTTACTCGTAAAACAGCATTATAAACTGCTTTTTGTCGATCAGTGAATTTTCCCGAAACTGGAATCATTCGCGTCATATCGCTAGAATAATTGGCATATTCGGCGGCAACATCAAGTAGAATCAAATCACCGGCTTTACAAACTTGGTTATTTTCGATGTAATGCAAAACATTGGCATTATTTCCCGAAGCAATAATCGGCGTGTAGGCAAAACCTTTGGAACGATTCCGAATGAATTCGTGAATAAATTCAGCTTCGATTTCGTATTCTGTAACATTTGGTTTCACAAAGGATAATAATCTTCGGTATCCTTTTTCGGTAATATCGCAGGCGGTTTGAATCAAATTTAATTCTTCTGATTCTTTTACGGATCTAATGCGTTGCAATATCGGATTGCTTTTTGCCACAGCGTGCGCCGGATATTTGTCTTTCCACCATTTTACAAAACGGGCTTCACGAGTTTCTGTTTCTACGGTGGCGCGATAATGCTCGTTCGTATTAATGTATATCGTGTCGCTGTGAGTCATCATTTCGAACAATACCTTCTCGAAATCTTGAAGCCAATGCACGGTTTTTATTCCAGAAACTTCAAACGCACGGTCTTTGGTTAGTTTTTCGCCTTCCCAAATTGCAATGTGTTCGCTGGTTTCTTTCAAGAACAACATTTCTCTTTGATTTTCATAAGGGGCATCAGGAAAAAGCAAAAGAATACTTTCTTCTTGGTCCACGCCGCTTAAATAAAAAATATCCCGATGTTGTGCAAATGGCAAAGTGCTATCGGCAGAAACGGGATAAATATCATTAGAATTGAAAATTGCAACACTTTTCGGCTTCATTTGTGCCGTGAATTTGGCGCGATTCTTTATGAATAAATTTCGATCAATTGGATGGTATTTCATAACTATTCAGTTTTTACTTTTGATTACTCAAAAATA
>CAILTC010000094.1 GCA_903837025.1 uncultured Bacteroidota bacterium
GTGTGGTTGCAGAATGACAATGAACTCACTCTTCTATTCGTTAATACAGGAACACATAGCGAATTATTTTAATTTTTTTTTAAAAGTATTTCCAAAAAAAATCCCGTTTCTTTCAAAAAGAAACGGGATTTTGTATTATAAGTAACAAGCTATTAGGCTAGCATTGTCACTGGGTTTTCGATGTATTGTTTCAAAGTTTGCAAGAACTGTGCTCCGGTTGCCCCGTCGATAGTTCTGTGATCGCAAGCTAATGAAAGCATCATGGTATTTCCAACAACGATTTGACCGTTTTTAACCACTGGTTTTTCTACAATCGCTCCTACTGAAAGGATGGCAGAATTGGGTTGGTTGATGATCGAGTTGAATTCAGTAATACCAAACATTCCAAGGTTAGAAATAGTAAATGTACTTCCTTCCATTTCTGATGGTAATAATTTTTTGTTTTTGGCTCTGCCAGCAAGATCTCTTACGCTTGCTCCAATTTGAGATAAACTCATACCGTCAGTAAACGGCAATACAGGAACAACTAATCCGTCTTCAACTGCAACAGCAACACCAATATTCACGTGATAGTTGATGGTGATTGCATCTGCTGACCATTGTGAATTAATTTTTGGGTGTTTTTTCAAAGCCAATGCGCTTGCTTTTATTACTAAATCGTTAAAAGATACTTTGGTATCTGGAACGCTATTGATGGTGGCTCTTGATTTCATTGCTTCGTCCATAGTTACCTCAATTACCAAGTTGTAATGGGGTGCGGTAAACAAGGATTCTGCTAGACGTTTCGCAATGATTTTACGCATTTGCGAATTCTTAATTTCTTCGGTTGCAACTTGTCCTGCAGGAATGTATGGTTTTGCGGCGGCAACAGTAGCTGGTTTTGCAGGTGTAGCTTCTTGCTGTTGGCTGTTAGCTTTTGGCTCTTGGCTTCCAACTTTAAAGTTCTCTACATCACTTTTTGTGATACGTCCGTTTTCTCCAGAACCTTTTACTTGAGTTAATTGAATTCCTTTTTCACCTGCAATTTTCTTAGCTAATGGTGAAGCCAAAATTCGTTGTCCGTCAGCAGCTGCTTCTTGAACAACTGGAGCGGCTTGTGTAGCAGTTGCAGTTTTTGCTTCTTCGGTTGCAACTGCGGCAGGAGCAGTTCCTCCTATTTTATAATTTTCGGCAATACCGCTAATGTCTGTTCCTTCTGGTCCGATGATGGCCAATAAGCTGTCAATTGGAGCAGATTGTCCTGCTTCAATACCGATGTATAATAAAGTACCTTCGTTGAAAGATTCGAATTCCATTGTTGCTTTATCGGTTTCGATTTCAGCAAGAATATCCCCTTCTGAGATTTTATCACCTATTTTTTTCAACCAAGTTGCTACAGTTCCTTCGGTCATGGTGTCACTCAAACGAGGCATAGTAACCACAATAACTCCTGCTGGTAAACTTGCTGACGTAGGTGCAACTGCAGTTGCTTCTTTTTTAACTTCTGTAGCAGCTGGAGCTTCTTCTTTTGCTGGAGCAGTTGCTGCACCTCCGCTAATTAAAGCGGAAATATCTTCGCCTTCAGTTCCTATAATTGCTAATAAAGAATCGATAGGTGCTGTTTCTCCGGCTTTAATTCCGATATATAAAAGAGTTCCTTCGTCAAAAGCTTCAAATTCCATTGTTGCTTTATCGGTTTCAATTTCGGCAAGAATGTCGCCTTCACTGATTTTGTCGCCTACTTTTTTTAACCAAGCTGCTACCGTTCCTTCCGTCATAGTATCGCTCAAACGAGGCATGTTAATAATTGTTGCCATAATTGATTTTATAATTTATGAGGTGTAAATGGATAGTTTTCTTGGTCGTAAACCACGTCGTATAATTGGGAAATTTCAGGATAAGGAGATTCTTCGGCGAATTTTACACATTCTTCTACTAAATCTTTCACTCTTTGGTCAATGGCGGCTATTTCTTCGTCAGTTGCATATTTTTGATCTTTGATTACGTCTAAAACTTGGGTAATTGGATCAATTTTTTTGTATTCTTCTACCTCTTCTTTCGAACGGTATAATTGTGCATCCGACATCGAGTGGCCTCTATAACGGTAGGTTTTCATTTC
Source organism: uncultured Bacteroidota bacterium (assembly GCA_903837025.1). Classification (GTDB taxonomy): domain Bacteria; phylum Bacteroidota; class Bacteroidia; order Flavobacteriales; family Flavobacteriaceae; genus Flavobacterium. The sequence goes on from CAILTC010000094.1 coordinate 2,099, forward strand.
TAGGAAAGTGGGTCCGCCACCGCTACGCGCTCTTTCGATTGCTTCGCTCATTGCTTCGGCTACTTTTACAGGATTCATTCCGTCAACCGGGCCACAAGGCATTTCGTATCCTAGACCTAATTTCCAAATATCAGGATGATTGGCAGTTCTTTCTACAGAAGTTCCCATGGCATAACCGTTGTTTTCAACGATAAATACGACTGGAAGATTCCAAAGCATTGCCATATTAAAGGCTTCGTGAAGTGAACCTTGACGCGATGCACCATCACCAAAATAGGTCATTGTAACACCGCCAGTTTCAAAATATTTATCGGCAAAAGCTAATCCTGCTCCAAGCGGAATTTGACCTCCTACAATTCCGTGTCCACCATAAAAACGGTGTTCTTTTGAGAAAATGTGCATAGAACCACCCATTCCTTTTGAGGTTCCAGTAGCTTTTCCCATAAGTTCTGCCATGATTCTTCTTGGATCTACTCCCATTCCGATAGGCTGAACGTGGTTTCTGTATGCGGTAATCATTTTGTCTTTGGTCAAGTCCATAGCGTGCAAAGCGCCTGCTAATACTGCCTCTTGGCCATTATATAAGTGGAGGAAACCTCTAACTTTTTGTTGAATGTATAATGCTGCAAGTTTGTCTTCAAACTTTCTCCAAAGTAGCATGTCTTCGTACCACTTTAAATAAACCTCTTTTGTTACTTCTTTCATCTGAATTTTTTCTTTCGCTTGTGTTGTTGTGTCATTGTAGACGATTCACGCAAAAATAGTTTTCATGCCAAATTTGCAAGATGCAAAAATAAGACATTCCAAGGAAGCATTAAAATATTAACGCTAATTTTTGATTTTTTTTTACAAGAACTTTTTATCAAACATAAAAGGGAGTAGGTTTTTTAGCGACTCCGATTTGTAAATAACACCAATTTCTCCCATAAAATAGATTTCTATTGGTAAGTCTTGATTGATTTCATATTCGGCTATCGATTGTCTGCAAGCACCGCAGGGTGGGATAGGAGTTGTTGTTTTATTCAAATCCGAAGCTGCGGTAATCGCCATTGTTATTATTTTTGCTTCGGGATAATTAGATCCTGCATAAAAAATGGCTACGCGTTCTGCGCAAAGTCCTGAGGGATAAGCAGCGTTTTCTTGGTTGGAACCCAAAATTATTTTCCCGTTATCTAATAAAATAGCGGCGCCAACTCTAAATTTTGAATAAGGAGCATAAGCCTTTTCTCTGGCTGTAACTGCTTGGCTCATTAAATCTTGAATGTCTGGGGCTAATTCCTGAATCGAATCGAAAACGGTAAACTGGGTAGTAATTGTTATGTTTTTCATTCTTTATATTGGAAAAAAAATCCAAATTTCAAAGCGATGAAATTTGGATTTTTAGTTTTGAATTAATTTTTTTCTAATACTCGTCGTATTTATCTCCAAAATTAAATGTTAGAGAAAAGCGTAAGGTATTTTCTAAAGGATTATGCACTTTAGACGCAGAGAATAAATAAGAAACATCAACTTTGACAACATTGTATTTGAAACCTGCACCCATAGATAAGAATTGTCTTGCTCCTTTATCTGGGCTTTCGTGAAAATAACCCAAACGCATGGCAAATGAATCTTGGTATAAGTATTCTGCGCCAAGCGAATACGTAACTTCTTTTAACTCTTCTTTGAAACCACCTGGAGCATCACCAAAGGATTGAAATGCGCCTGGTAGCCAGCCGATTGATTGGTAGTTAGTGTTTGCAATGGAGTAATCTTTGCTGTCAATAATACCATCATTGTTTAGATCGGTAACTGTTTGCGGGGTAGGTACTAATAGTTTGGCAAATTCTACGCTTACTCCCACTTTGTTATAATCATCAAGTATAAAATCGAATCCTGAACCTACTCTTAAGTTAGCAGGTAAGAAATTGGAGTTAAACTGAGTGTTGTCATAGCTAATTTTTGGACCTAGATTTTGAAAATTGAATCCCGCTCTCCATCTTCCATTAAAAGTTTCGTAGGCAATTTCGTCTGATTGATAAAATCCTGCCACATCAATAGCAAAAGAACTTGCTGCTGACGTGTCTGCATTATCTGTGGCTACTTTTAGGTTAGAACGAATGTATCTAGCGGCGACAGCCATAGAGAAATTTTCGCTTAATTTTAAGGAATAAGAACCGTCTAAAGCTAATTCGTTTGGGTTAACTGTTCTAGGAACTTCAAGAGGATCTCCAGTTTGTCGAAGTTCAATACTTCCTAGACCAAAAAAACGTAAACTAGTTGCAAAGGCACTTCTTCCTTCGGCACCAAATCTATTATAATAGTTTAGTTGTCCTAATGAGATGTCATTGACTAAGTTAGTTAGGTATGGGGTGTAACTAACCGAAAAACCTTGCTTGTCTAATGCAAAGGCATATTTTGCAGGATTCCATTGTTGCGAGAAAGCATCTGATGAGGTGGCAACTCCTTGGTCTGCCATACCTGCAGCTCTTGCATCGGCAGCGACCAATAAAAAAGGCACTCCAGTTGTGATTACATTTTGTTGTGCTTTTGCAAAGGGAATGATAAATAAACAGATAAAAAGTAATGCTATTTTTTTCATTGAATTAGTTTGTTAATTGAGCAAATATAATATTTTATTAAAGGATTACAAGTTTTTCAAATTTTTGCGCTTTTGTATTTGTCAAATTCGATTTAACGGTGAGTTTATAAACATAAACTCCTTTTCCTAGTCTGTTTCCAAAATCATCTTTGCCATCCCAAGTGATTTCTTTTGACAAGAATCCTTCGGTGGTTATGATTTGATTTCGTGTCCAAACCACTTTTCCGGTTATGGTCATCACTTGTACCTGAACTTCTAGAGGTTCATAGGGGCGGTTATGCGAAAACCAAAACTCAGTATAGTTAACAAATGGGTTGGGGTAATTCAACACATGTGTCAATGTTAATGTATCGTTGCCAACAACTACAAACTGAATCTCGGTAATTACCGGGTTGTTATATACATCCCATGCCTTAAAAGAGATTGTGTGTAAGCCAATAGCTAAATTATGAAACGGAAAACGTAGCGAGCCTTTTGTAAAATCATCCAGATTTGTCTGGTAATAATCATTTAACAAATACGGATTGCTTACATCGCCGTCTAATATTGCAACTATGTCATGACCTATTCCGCTTGCTGTGTTAATGCCACTTTCGTCCTGAAGATTAGCAAGTAAAAAAGGAGAATCATTCGTTGTGCCTCCTGAAACAAATGTTTCATCATTCATATATAACTTCACAGTTGGTGGAATATTGTCTGCAACTGCATTTTCATTTACACCACCTACTTTTATGGTTGTGTCGTAACCAGTTTCATTTTCTGAAAGTTGGTTTCGTTTGCTGTAAAAACTAATTTTTCCATTCCCGACAGGGATTCTTATATCTCTGGGAACTATGAAATTAAATTCAAATTGACCATTTGTAACCGTTGCATTTCCTCTGAATATAGTTTCTCCCAAGATGTTGAAATTCATTGGTGGACTATATCCATCATTGTTCAAAGTTGATCTTGTAATTATTTTGTCGAAAACTGTTGTCGTAAGATCTCCATTATAGGTTGTTAATGGTACATTGTTTTCATCGGTTACATCTCCTGAAATTTTCATTTTTGCCAATGATTTAAAATCGTCAAAAGGCTGTGAAATCGGTACGCCATTAATCTTCGTTAGTCTTACTTTGGGTTTTGGTATGGCAAGCATTAGGGCTGGGTCGCCAATATAAAAAACAACATTTGATGATGAATTTGGATTACTGTTTTTAGAGATTCTTAAGGCTTCGGCGATAGATGTGTTTTGGTTAGAGCCATAAGAATAGAGGTTTTTTGATAAAACATCATTGAAATTTTCGGCATTAGACTGTCCAATTTCTCGTATTGTTGTAAGCATGGCTATGGCGCCTCCTTTCGGGTTCCAGTACGTATATTCACCAGCTGTAGGTTTTGAAGGATTGTCAAACCTTGAAAAATCACATGTTATGGTTATGAATAATGGATATTTATATTGATTACTTAGGGTCTGTCCGTCGGTTGATTCCCAAATACGCTCACTCGACAAGCCATCTTCGCCACCATGACCTAAATAGTTAAAAACTAACACCCCTTTTTCAATTGTACTAAATAAGTCGGCTCTTGCTTTAGGATAGCGAGATCCTCCGGCAGAAGCTTCTTGAACATAAGAGTCTAATATTATTTTATTTACATTAAAGAATGGTTTTGCGCCAGTGATAACATCGGCTAAATTATTTTGTCGAAATTGTAATGTAGTATCAGAGGGTTTATCAGAATCATCACAAACTAATAAAAGATTGTTTCTCCAGCCGCCATAGGATTTAGTGTCATGATATTCGATTACTTTATTGACCATTTCATCGGCTTGCTGGGCATTATTGTTTAGCATTCTTCCTATCGCAATGTCTATTCCTCCAAAAAAAGAACCGATGTTTCCTTCGTCTGAATCCATTAGTCCATAAAAGTCGTCAGATGCATAGGATGCTTCGCCAATGGTATTGCTGTTTAAGGCATGATAAATGGGTACAATGTTAGAGTTATTTGGTGTTCGGTTTTTATAATCAAAAGAAGCATCTCCGAAAAGATTGACATATTTTATTTTTTTATCTAAAGAAGAGGCGTTTTCATAGATGTATTTGATGCAATTTCTGATGGCTGCAATGTCTTGTTTTCCAGACGAAAACTCTTGGTATATGGATTCGAGTGTGATTACTTTGACATTCAAATTAGAGTAGGAACGATGAAAATTGGCTAGTTTTTCAGCCTGAGTTGTCAGGAAATTGGGCGTAATAATTACGTAATCAATATCTTGAAACTGACCTTGGGCGTTTTTGAAAATAGTGCCCTTTATGTTCTGATTTGTGATTTTTGTACTACTTGTTTTTAAAGGGGTATAATAATCCAAAGGATCGATGGCAATGTATTTTCGAAGTTCGCCCAAATTGGCTTTAAATGAAAAGGTGGCTTGACTGCTATTTTCGATTTTGGTTGCATTTTGTAAATCGGTCACGTCCCAGATTTCGGAAATTCCTGCTGCACTAGAAAAAGTATAGCTTGCAACTCCTAGGTTAGAACTGGATTAATCATACTGAAATTGAAATTGTTTTCCGTAACCTTGAAGTTTTCTTTTGGCGATTAATCTAATGTTATCGAGGTAGCCTAATGAACCTGGAACTCCTCCGTTATCGTAAGTTAATTTTATTTTTACGTTTTCGGAGCCTGTAAATGTGGTGTTGTTTGGTGTGGATCCTACATTAAATTGAAGTCCTGAGCTAATGTCTAAAGCAGGGAAAGAGATTGAGGTTAAGTCAGATCCGTTTATAGCTATTTTAAATGATGTTGGTGCAAAAGCTTCGGATGCAGCTATTATCGTTAGTTTTGCAGGGGTTGTAGTGTCTATATTTGGAAAATCAAAAGAAAATTCCTGTTCGTTATTGATTTCAAATGCTTCACCAAACCATTGCCTTCCTAAGTGAGCAATATTGATAAGGTCTAATTCATGAAATTGATGGTCGTCAAATGTGTTTAGGGATAAAGTGCTATTTCCGGATGGTTGTGGCATGGTCTGTATTCTTTTTCCATCATTGCCTTGAACGGTAATATAATAATAGGACTTGGAGTCATATAAATTAATGTTGGTTTGACTTTCTTCATTCCAAGTGTCAACTCCTTCGGCGTAAAATAAAATATAATCTTCGTTATTAAAAACACCATCACTTTCGCCAATAACTTCAATAGCATTCTCTGTCAAATCAGAAGGGTAATAAATGCTGTTTGATAATGGTAACATTTTTCCTCCATTACCAAAAAGCTGTATTTTTCTTGGGTCAATCGTATTTGTGTTAATTCCTAATTGTTGTAAAAAACTTTTGGATATTTTATAGACACCAGATTTTTCTACATAAAATTGAAACCAATCACCAGATGCTAAAACGGAATTAGAAATTGCTGCTGTTTTTTTGGTAAGTTGAGCGATTTTTGATGAATTGCCACTTATTGAATAAGACAAAGATTTAATTCTTTTGTATCCAAATTCGTCTTTTATTATTGGTGAAAAAACAAGAAAAGATTGATTGATACCTCTGGATTCAGTTTTTTTTATAGTTGCAGAAGGAGTTTTTGGAATGTTTTTTGGATTTAAGTCGCCAAGTTGTGAAGCTGAAATAGATTCGGAAACTATATTTGTTATTTGAACATTGTTTACTTCATAAGGAATTGATCCCGTTAGATTTAGAATGTAGAAAAGGGATTTTGTAGCAGCTTCGTAATCATAGTTATTGCTTGTAAACTGTGGGATATTGATTTTGTTTTCACCAAATGATGTTTCGGTTTTTTCAAGCCATTCAATAGAAATGTCTCCTTTGATTTGTCCGAAAGAAAAGAGGGGAATAAGGATGA
>CAILTC010000095.1 GCA_903837025.1 uncultured Bacteroidota bacterium
ATATCACTTTTCTACCTAAACGCTAACAAAACTACAAACGGATTTTTACCCCTTACTATTTTTTCATTTTCAAATACTGCTTTTTTCTCTGCAACAAACCAAAACTTATTTTTGATATTTTTAAAAATTGGAGCCATTTTATATGGAAGTGGGTATGTACTTTTTGCCTTTCTTGATGCTGATCTAGTTTCAACAGGACTAATGACCCGAACCCAATTAATCGATGCTATCGCAGTGGGACAGTTTACTCCTGGTCCTGTTTTTTCTTCGGTAACTTTTATAGGATATCAAATTAATGGTTTTTCGGGTGCAATTATTGCTACAATTGCCATTTTTCTACCCTCCTTCATTTTTGTAGCATTATTAAATCCTTTGGTAAACAAAATGAGGAATTCAACTTTATTTTCTACCTTTCTTGACGCTGTAAATGTAGCTTCAATTTCGATTATTATTTCAATTTGTTTGCAAATGGGTAGAGATTCAATTACAGATTGGCGAACGATAACAATCGCTTTATTAAGCATCTTGATACTATTTAATTACAAAAAAATAAATAGCGCTGTCATAGTAATTGGTGGTTCAATTATCGGCTACATTTTGAGTTTTATATAAAGTCACAAAAACAAATTCAATTTATAATTATAGCCTTTTATGAAAAAATATGCTTTCCCTCCAATCTCCAATCAAAAGGCTACGATTCTAATTCTTGGAACAATGCCAAGCGTTCAATCCTTAGAATTAATGCAATATTATGGAAATACCCGAAATGTTTTTTGGAAGCTCCTTTTCACAATTTTCAACACTACTTTCTCGTCCGATTACGAGAAAAAGAAAGCTTTTTTACTGCATAATAACATTGCTTTGTGGGATGTTTTAGAGGCTTGCGTGAGAAATGGAAGCTTAGACAGTGCTATAGAACAAGAAGTTCCCAATGATTTTGATTCGTTTTTAAAAGCACATCCCAATATCAAACATATTTATTTCAACGGACAAAAAGCAGCCGCCTATTTTAAGCAATATGCAAAGATTGGTAACAGTTATTATTTGACAACTTTACCTTCGACAAGTCCCGCCAATGCTGCGAAATCTTTCGAGATGAAATTAAAGGAATGGACAATTATTAAACAATTATAAGGAGCTACAATTTATTAATGATCTAAAGCTCTTTTCTTTATAATTCCCCCTTTTGTGTCTTTTACAGGATTTATAACAACAAAGGCATTCGATTCTATTTTTTCTATTTCCGTGTTAAGCCTGTTCAATTCAAGTCGAGTAATGACTGTGTAAATTATATCTACCTCTTTTGTTTCTCCGTTTTTTCCAAAGCCTTGTTTTCCGCTATAAATGGTTATTCCGTGCCCCAAATCATTAATAATCATTTTTTTTATCGCTTCGTTGTTGTTAGAAACGATAGTAACACCAATGTATTCATCGATTCCTTCGACTATAAAATCGAGTGTTTTCGAGGCAGATAAATAGGTAATCATTGAATATAAAGCAATTTCTGTAGAAAGAAAATAGGCAGTTATCGAAAAAATAAATATGTTGATTGCGATTATAATATCTCCAATTGTTGTACCAAATTTTCTGCTTAAATAAATAGCAAGAACTTCGGTTCCGTCAATAACAGAGCCACCTCGTATGGCAAGTCCAATTCCAGCTCCAAGGAAAAATCCTCCAAAAACAGCAACGAGCAAATTATCATTTGTAATGTTCGGAAAATGTACTGTTGCCAGACAAATAGAGAGTCCGGTGATGGCAAGTGCCGTTTTTATTGCAAATGGTTTTCCGACTACATTATAGGCCAAAATAACAAATGGAATATTTATTGTAATAATTAAATAATGCAGCGGTATCTTAGTAAAAGCGGCAATTAATAATGATATTCCGGTTGCGCCACCATCTATAAAATGATTGGTCAACAAAAATCCTTTAAAACCAAAAGAAGCTGAGAATATTCCAATTGTTATCAGAATAAAATCTTTAACATATCTTTTTAGGACAAGTACAGAAATTCTGCGGTTGCTTACATTACTAAATCCTCTAAACCAGAGCATTAAATGAATTCGATTGGATCGTATAAAATTTTTCATAATTGCATTATTTGTAGTTCGTATTTAAGATATAAGCCTTGAGACAAATCTCAAGACTTATATCTTTATCATTTTAAAAAATAGCCTAATTTTTTACTTTGCTATTGATAAGCGCAGACCATTTATTGGCGAGTTCAAATTCATGAACTACATTAAGATTATTCTCGTAAATAGCATAAAGCCCCAAATATCTCTCTGGTTTATTCGAGTCTAAATCAATAAAAGCAAGTTCAATTGTTTCTACAATCGTTGAACGAGAATCTGATTTTCGATTTTTAATTACCGAGCTATTCTTGATCTCAGCAAGATTAACAGACTGGTAAATCGTATCTTTCATTGTTTTCTTTACCAAAAAAAGAGCCTTCTTTTTTTCATCAATTCCAATGGCTAAATTTGTTAAAACTTCTTTTTGTGTTAGAGTACCATTGTTTTTATCGACAAAAAGAATCAGTTCATTCGTGAGTTCTTTTTCTATTCTTCGGTTTTTTATATTCATAAGAATAAAAGGGATTATACAAATCAATACTATCACAATTGCAATTATTGTTGTTCCAAGTTCCATGTTTTTTTTTAGATTTTAAATAAAGCTCTGAGTTTAGAGCACGAAAAAAGTATTTCTATAGCAGTATAGAAATGATTATTAAATTATAATGTTTAATAATTGATCACCAAAAATTATGGAAGGG
>CAILTC010000096.1 GCA_903837025.1 uncultured Bacteroidota bacterium
TAATTGGGCTTTTGTTTTATTATTTATAAACCATTCCGCAATAGCTTCATCATCTGCGTCATAGAGAAGAAAATCTTCCTCGGTTTGGTTCATTGTTATTCGAAATTTCGAAGCAATATAATTTTCATATTTGTAATCATATCGATCTAAATGATCCGGACTTATATTTGTAATTATAGCAATGTGGGGCTTGTAATTTATTATTCCATCAAGTTGAAAACTACTCAATTCTAACACGTAAGAATCAAAATTATCATCCGCAACTTGCCAAGCAAAACTCTTACCAATATTGCCGCCTATACCAACATTAATTCCTGCTGATTTTAGCAAATGATGCGTAAGCATTGTCGTTGTTGTCTTACCATTACTTCCCGTGATACCAATAGTAATTGCTTTTGTAAATGGAGCGGCAAACTCAATTTCAGAAATCACAGGGATTCCTTTAGCGAGCAATTTCTTTATAATTGGCGATTTTTTTTCCGGAATTCCTGGGCTTTTCATAACCACATCAGCATTCAAAATCAACTCTTCGGTATGCATTCCTTCTTCGCAAGCAATCCCATTAATAAGAAGAACTTCTTTGTAATTTTCTTTTATCTTTCCAAAATCAGACACAAAAACATCATATCCTTTTTTCTTACCAAGAATTGCGGTTCCTACTCCGCTTTCGCCACCTCCAAGAATTACGAGTCTTTTCATTTTATTTTAATTAAAAATTAAAAATTTCTTTAATTCCCCCTTCGGGGGTTAGGGGCTTTACCTCAATTTTAACGTAACAATTGACAATATGGCAAGCATGATGGCAACAATCCAAAATCGGGTTACGATCTTGCTTTCATGGTAGCCTTTCTTTTGATAATGATGATGCAACGGCGCCATCAAGAATATTCTTCGGCCTTCGCCAAAGCGTTTTTTTGTATATTTGAAATAGCCAACCTGCAATACAACTGATAAATTTTCGACTAAAAATATTCCGCATAATAAAGGAATCAACAACTCTTTTCGAACGGCAATTGCAAGTACTGCAATAATTCCTCCAATTGTTAAACTTCCTGTATCACCCATAAATACAGATGCTGGGTAGGAATTATACCAAAGAAAACCAATTAATGCTCCCACAAATGCAGCAATAAAAACGGTCATTTCTCCTGAATTTGGGATATACATAATATTCAAATAAGTAGAGAAAATAATATTTCCCGAAACAAAAGTAAAAATCCCTAATGCTAAGACCGAAATTGCCGAAGTTCCAGCTGCCAATCCATCAATTCCATCCGTGAGATTAGCTCCATTTGAAACCGCCGTAATAATAAAAATCACAACAGGAATAAAAATTAACCAAGCCAAATTTTCATATCCTTCACCGGTCCATGCCAAAACTTTGGCATAATCTAATTCGTTATTTTTGAAAAAAGGAATTGTAGTTGCGGTAGATTTTACCTCAACTGGTCCTTGCGAAATCATGTTTTCTGTTGTCACTTTATAAACATCACTATTACTAGCGGATGTTCTTACGGTTACAGCCGGATGAAAATAAAGCACAGATCCTACTATCAAACCTAAACCTACCTGTCCGAAAACCTTGAATATCCCTTTAAGACCCTGTTTGTCTTTTTTGAAAATTTTGATATAATCATCAATAAATCCAATCGTTCCCATCCATAAAGTAGTTACAATCAACAATACAATATATATATTCTGCAATTTGGCAAACAACATTACAGGAATTAATGTCGCAAAAATAATTATCAAACCTCCCATTGTTGGTGTTCCTGCTTTTTCATTTTGACCTGCTAAACCAAGTTCACGAACCGTTTCCCCAATTTGTTGTTTTCGCAAAAAAGTAACTATTCTTTTTCCGTAAATAGTTGACAACATCAACGAAAGCATAAAAGCTAGTGCTGATCTAAAAGTAATGTACTGGAAAACCCCTGTTCCAGGAATATTCAATACTTTGTTTAAATATTCAAATAAATAATACAGCATATATCTTTGTTTATTTGTTGAGTTGTTCTAAAATTTCTTTTACCGTTTCCATATCATCAAAATGATGGCGAATCCCTTGAATTTCTTGATAGGCTTCATGTCCTTTTCCTGCAATCAAAATAATATCATTAGGTTGGGCGAGTTGACAAGCAGTTTTTATGGCTTGCTTTCTATCGGTTATTGATAATGATTTTTTATAATTTTGAGCTGCAACACCTTGTTCCATTTCTTGAATAATAACTTCGGGATCTTCATTTCTTGGATTGTCCGAAGTCAGAATAACTTTATCACTTAGTTCCGCCGCGATACTTGCCATAATAGGCCGTTTTGCTTTATCTCTATTTCCGCCACAACCCACAACCGTTATTAATTGCTCGTTCTTAGTACGAATAGCATCAATTGTTTTTAGCACATTTTCAAGTGCATCTGGCGTGTGAGCATAATCTACAATTGCCGTAATATTAGCATTAGAAACAATAAATTGGAAGCGTCCTGAAACACTTTCTAAATCGGACAATAACCGAAGTACTTCCAGACTTTCTAATCCTAATTGAACCGCAGTTCCATATATTGCCAATAAATTATAGGCGTTGAATGTGCCAATTAGTTTTACCCAAACTTCATTTCCGTTGATTTTTAGCAACAATCCCGACAATTGATTTTCGAGAATTTGCGCTTTATAATCGGCATACGATTTTAGAGCATACGTCAATTTTTTGGCTGCCGTATTTTGCAACATTACTGGTCCATTTTTATCATCAATATTCGACAATGCAAAAGCAGTTTTTGGCAAATTGTCGAAAAACGACTTTTTTACATCCCGATATTCGGCAAAAGTGGGATGATAATCTAAATGATCGTGCGACAAATTAGTAAAAACACCACCAATAAAATGCAAGCCTTCGGTACGTTTTTGATGAATTCCGTGCGAACTCACTTCCATAAAACAATATTCAACCCCATTATCTACCATTTCATTCAAGAAATGATTGATCGTTATTGAGTCCGGAGTGGTATGTGTGGCTTTGTATTCTTTATCATCAACAAGGATTTTTACCGTAGATAAAAGTCCTACTTTGAAACCGGCTTTTTTGAATAATTGATATAATAATGAAGCAACAGTAGTCTTCCCATTTGTTCCGGTAATACCAACTAATTGTAACTTTTGCGAAGGATTATCAAAATAATTTGCCGCCATATAAGCCAGGGCTTTATTGGTGTCTTTTACTTGAATATAGGTAATTCCTGTTGTTATTGTTTCCGGAAATTCATCACAAACAATGGCTATTGCACCTTGCGCAATTGCTTTTTCAATATAATCATGCCCATTAGAAATTGTACCACGAATAGCTACAAAAACATCATTTGCACCACTATTTCTGGAATCAAAATCAATTTTATCGATAGCAATATCTGTTGAACCCTTAACGGCCTCAATTGCTACTTTGTATATTATTTCTTTTAAAATAATCATGACAATTCTAATGTTATTGTTGTGTTTTTAACTAAACTTCCTCCTGGTTGTACCGATTGTTTCTTTACTTTTCCAATGCCAATTATTTTTACTTTCATTCCAAGATTTTCAAAAATAGCAACCGCATCCATTCCTGACATTCCTTTTACATCCGGAACAATTGAAGCTTGTAGTTTTTGGGATTTCACAAAATAGGCATCGTAATCATTATCTTGTTTTTGTATTTTATTGTTTATGTTTTTTATCTCATTTCTCGATGGCGTATCAGTAAAAATCTTTTGAGCAATTTTCTTGAAAACGGGTCCAGCCACATCGGCACCATAATAATTATTATGAGCGGTACTTGGTTTATGAACCACAACGATACAGGAATATTTAGGGTTTTCAGCAGGAAAATAACCAACAAATGAGGAAGCATAATATTTATCAGCTCCACCATTTTTAGAATAATTCATTTGAGCAGTTCCTGTTTTTCCCGCCATAGAAAAATCTTTTGAGTATAATGATTTTGCGGTTCCCCTTTTGACCACATTCAACATAACCGCTTTCAACTTCTTAATGGTTTCCATCGAACAGACTCTCGGATTTATGACTTCTTTGTCGTATTTCTTTATGGTTCTGTTCCATTCTTTAATTTCTGAAACAAATTGCGGCTTTACCATTTCTCCATTATTGGCAACAGCATTATAAAAGGTCAATGTTTGCAAAGGTGTAATCATAACTCCGTAACCAAAAGCCATCCATGGAAGCGAAAGATTAGACCAGTTTTTATCCGTTGGTTGTGGAACTCTAGGAATTCCTTCTCCCTTAATCGAAAGTCCCAAAGGTTTATTTAATCCGTATTTATTAATGTGATTCACAAACTGTGATGGATTATTTTTATAATTATTATACACCGCTTGAACCATCACCGTATTAGAAGACAATTCGAATCCGCGTGCTAAACTCACCTTGCCATAACCTCCTGCATGAGAATCTTTTACATGTTTTCCTGAATACGAAATATCGCCACCATGAGTATCGAAAACCGCACTGGTATCAATTTTTTTATCTTCGAGCAAATTCATCAAATCAACTAATTTGTAGGTTGAACCTGGCTCATGAGCTTCGGTAACTGCATAATTTGTTGTCTCGTAATAAGTACCATCTTCGGCTTTACCTAAATTTGAAATGGCTTTTATTTGCCCTGTCTTCGTTTCCATAACAACCACACACCCGTGATCTGCCTGATACTCTTCTAATTGTTTTAGCAAAGCATGATGTGCAATATCCTGAATAAAAACATCAATTGTAGAGATTACATCATAACCATCCTGGGGATCAACTTCATTAATATCACGAATAGGTTTCCATTGTCCTTTTGATATTTTTTGTTTTAAAATTTTACCGTCTTTACCGTTAAGATAATTGCGATACGCCCATTCGATCCCTTTCCCGTCAGAGGCTCCGGCTGGAGTTTTTCTTTCGTAACCAATGGTTCGCTCAGCAATTTCACCAATAGGACGTTCTCTTACGGTTTCCTGTTCTACAATAATCCCTCCTTTATAAGCACCTAATTTGAATAATGGAAAACCTTTAATTTTCACAAAATCAGTATAACTCAAGTTGCGAGCCACTAAATAATACCTAATTTTATTAGCTCTAGCTTTTCTTAATTCGTTAAGATAAAAACCACTCGGTCTTCCTAAAAGTTTCGATAATGAATCGGCTAATGGTTTTACATTTTTACCGAAATCTTCGTCTTTTGGTGCAACTGCATCGAGTCGTATTTCATAATTAGGAATCGATGTCGCTAATAAACTTCCATCGGCAGAATATATATTTCCTTTATTAGCAGGAATAACAAAATTACGAACCGTTCTCTCTTTGGCCAATTTTCTATAATAATCACCATTAACCCACTGAATATTAGTCAACTTTATGACAATGGCGATTGCCATCAAAAAGACGGCGATAGCTACTAGATACATTCTGTAGGATATATGTTTATCTTCTACTGCCATATTTTTTTGAAAAAACTTTTTTCTTCTATTTTCTTAACGGTAATTTTTACTGGAGGGACTGTTGATGGAAAAATTTGCTTTTCTTCCATTTTTGCAGAAACAGTCGATTCCATTTTTAGTTTCATCAATTCCGAACGTCTATCCACAAATTCCGAACGCAATTCTTTTACTTGATTGGTCAACTCAGTAATTCTAAATACTTTTTGCTCAAATCGTTGCGTATTCGCAATCATAATTATAGCAAGAATAATAAGGAAAACTATAAAACGCCAGTTCTTTATTGAATCATCATCAATAAGAAAACGCGCTTTCAATATGCTGTAAACTCCTTTTTTCATTATTTTGTTTATTAGCCACAAAGACTCAAAGGCACAAAGTTTATTTTTAACAAATTATTTCTTTTCGGCAATTCTTAATTTTGCACTTCTTGCTCTACTATTTATCTTTATTTCGGCAGTATCCGGAACAATTAGTTTACCTATTGTTTTGAATGGAACCGAAAAATTACCAAAAAAATCACGTTCTGGTTCACCATCAAACATTCCGTTTTTCATAAATCTTTTTACCAATCGGTCTTCCAATGAATGATAGGAAATAACACTTAATCGTCCTTCAGGTTTCAAAATCTCTAAAGATTGTTCGAGAAATTCTTTCAAAACATCCATTTCTTGATTCACTTCTATTCGAATGGCTTGATAGATTTGGGCTAATATTTTATTCTTAACTCTTTCTGGCAAAAACTTCCCCAAAACCTCTTTCAATTCATCAGTAGTTTTAATCGGCCTATCTTCTCTAGCTTCTATAATTGTTCGCGCCAAAACGGGCGCATTTTTCAATTCTCCATAATCCAAAAAGACTCTTTTCAGATTCGATTCGTCATATTCATTAACTACTTTATAAGCATTCAAATCATTTTTTTGACTCATTCGCATATCTAATCCAGCATCAAAACGAGTCGAAAAACCTCTTTCAGGAACATCAAATTGATGGGATGAAACCCCTAAATCGGCCAAAATTCCATCAACACTTTTCACACCATAAAAACGTAAAAACCTTTTTATAAATCTGAAATTCTCATTGATTAGCGTAAATCTTTCGTCAGGCAAAGTGTTTGCCAATGCATCTTCATCTTGGTCAAAAGCAAATAATTTGCCATTTGGCCCTAGCCTGCTCAAAATTTCTTTTGAATGACCGCCACCACCAAAGGTTACGTCAACATAAATCCCGTCTGGTTTTATATTCAACCCATCTACCGAAGCCTGAAGCAAAACCGGATTATGATATTCCATTGTCGTTGTCATTTAAATTTCCCATTACTTCTTCGGCTAAATCTGCAAAATCAACATCTTCTCCGCTTATTGATTTTTCATATAAATCTTTATCCCAAATCTCAACAATATTCACCGCCGATGAAAATACTACATCTTTCGAAATACTGGCAAAAATCACCAAATCTTTCGGGATTAATAATCGTCCTAAAGCATCAATTTCAACCACTTTTACACCCGCTGTAAAACGACGAATAAAATCATTGTTTTTCTTTACAAATCGATTGAGCTTATTGATTTTTTGCATCATTTGATTCCATTCCTCCATCGGATACAATTCTAGACACGATTGAAAAACGGAACGCTTCAAAACAAAACCGTTTTGAAGTGATGTAGCCAATTGCTTTTTTAAAGGCGAGGGCAATAACAGCCTGCCTTTAGCATCAACTTTACATTCATATGTTCCGACAATTGTATTCAATAGAAAAAGATTAAATGATGTTGAGCAAAAATATAAAAATTATTACCACATTTTACCACTATATCCCACTTTGTTAATAAGTTTTACCACTTTCAAAAAAGAACCCATAGTTTTAAGCCAATCCAAACATTATCAGCCTATAAAGTCCGTGTTAAGAACTATTGAATTATAAAAAAAGGGATTGTTAAATCAATAAATTTTAGTTTTAAAATTTGCTTTTAATAGCGTATTAAATGAAAAATTTAGGCAAAAAAGCGTTGTTAATTCATCAGTTTTTCGAATAAAAATGAATTAAATTCTTAAAATTTACCCTCAAAAATTCATTTTTATTTTTTAAACCCTATATTTGTGAAAATTGAAAATTCGGAATAAAAACGTATGGAAAAATACTATAAAAAAGAAGGCAGATACAGCTATTTTGAGGCTGGAGAAGGAACTCCAATTGTTGTATTACACGGTTTAATGGGAGGATTAAGTAATTTTGATGCCGTTGCCAGTTATTTTTCTGAAAAGGGCTATAAAATAGTTATCCCCGATTTACCTATATACACTCAAAACATATTAAAGACTAACGTTAAAGCATTTGCAAAATATGTTAAGGATTTTATCACTTTCAAAGGATTTGATAGAGTAATCTTACTAGGAAATTCGCTTGGAGGGCATATTGCTTTGTACCATACTAAAATGTATCCAGAAAAAGTAGCCGGCCTTGTATTAACAGGAAGTTCAGGACTTTACGAAAGCGCCATGGGAGACAGCTACCCAAAAAGAGGAGATTATGAGTACATCAAGAAAAAAGCTCAAGATGTTTTTTATGACCCCGAAATGGCTACCAAAGAACTGGTTGACGAAGTTTACGCCTCTGTAAATGACCGTATCAAATTGATAAAAACATTAACAATTGCCAAAAGCGCCATTCGTCATAATATGGCTAAAGATTTACCAAAAATGCACGTTCAAACCTGCCTTATTTGGGGCAAAAACGATAATGTTACTCCTCCAACTGTAGCAGAAGAATTTAGTAAATTATTGCCCAATTCAACTTTATATTGGATTGATAAATGTGGGCACGCAGCAATGATGGAACATCCGGATGAATTTAATCGTTTATTGGAAGATTGGTTGACACACACCCATTTGAACGCTCATTAAATCTAAAAAATTGAATTCATAAAAAAATATTATGAAAATTAACACAGCCGAATTTATCATAAGTAACTCTGATGTAGACAAATGCCCGAAAGACTTTTTACCGGAATATTCCTTTATTGGCCGGTCAAATGTTGGGAAGTCATCATTGATCAATATGCTTACCAATCATAAAAATCTAGCAAAAACCTCAGGAAGACCTGGAAAAACTCAATTGATCAATCACTTTTTGATTAATAACAATTGGTTCCTTGTTGATTTACCTGGTTATGGTTATGCGAAAGTCTCCAAGAAAACAAAATCTGTTTTCCAACAATTTATAACCGATTATTTCGAAACAAGAGAACAACTAGTTTGTGCTTTCGTTTTGATTGACATACGCCACGAAGCGCAAACGATCGACATTGAATTTATGTCGTATATGGGCGAAAGCGAAATTCCTTTTTGTATTGTTTTCACCAAAGCAGATAAGATTAGCAAGGTAAAAATTGATTCACATATCGCGGCTTACAAAAAGAAAATGTTTGCTAATAATTGGGCGGAAATGCCTCATTATTTCGTAACCTCAGCAACGGAATCTACCGGAAAAGAAGAGTTACTAACTTATATAGGTGAAGTAAACGAAGAAGTTTTTAAAAATAATGCTGGGTTCTAAAAAACCTCTTTACTCTAAAATATAAAATCCCAAAGCTAAAAAATTTTAGCTTTGGGATTTTTTTTATGGAACTTATTTATTGTTTTAGCTCCAATTTTTCAGCAAAATAATCGCAGAAATCTTTCATTGTTGCTGCCATTTTTTCATCGCTTGTAGCACGTTGAAAAGTCTCAGTCATAGATAATAAGGTTTGATGAAAGAAAATTTTCATTTCATCAACAGGCATATCTTTTGTCCATAACTCAATGCATTTTGTAGCTTTATCATCGCTATCCCAAACAGATAACATGAAAGCTTTTGCTTCTTCTGAGTTTACTCCACCTTCGATTGCGGACCAAAATAATTTTTCGGGAACTCGATTTTCGTCTAATTGTATTAGAACTTTAATTTCTGAGGTACTTTTATTCGACATTTTTGTTGGGTTTATATTTAGATTTTTCAAAAATTTCTTTGGCATTCATTTTTAATAATTCAGGCAAAGTTACTTCATTATTTTTCATAAAGGAACGTACAATTTGCCAACCTACCCAAGCTCCTACTCTTCCTGGCGATTCATTATCAATTTCTAGATAAAATTTAGAAAATGGGGCTACGGTAATAAATCGTGTAACTAGCTTTTGATCATCACTGTAGATCATTTCTTTTTCTAAAAAATAACGCCACATATAGCTTTCGTTTTCTTGACACCATTTTATTTGCGCTGGAGAATACCCTATTTTATCAGCATCAGCATAATCCGGTAAAAGCAGGTCTTTTAGATACAATTGTTTTCCAAAATAAATCATTTGGCCTAACAAATTTTTATCGGTTACTGGGGATATTTTTTTTTCGGAAAAGGCAGAAACAATATCTGGCATAATCTGTTTTTGCTCAAAATTCTGTTTTAAATATTTTGGATATTGATAAAACTTATGGTCTTTTCCCAAATACAATTCGAGCGAAATAATGACTAAACTATCCGCGTAAATCACCTTATTATTATAATCCATTTCGGAAATTACAGTAATTATTTTAGGTGTTTTAGTTTGAGGAAAATAATATTTTATATGTTTCAAAAGCGTTTCGAAATCGCTGCGCACAGGCTCTATATTAGCATACTTTTTTTGGACTTCGGTATATAATTCGCGCCAAATTGGATCTTTCATTTTATTGGTCCAAACGCTGTCGTCATTTCCTGCGGGAAAAAAGAAAGAAAAATCTTTTTTTAGTTTACCCAAATCCTTTGGTTGGGTTTCGAAAAATAGTTTATCAAACCGCTCAACTTTTATTTCGACTGTTGGAATTTGATCAACAGCTTTTTCTACTTTCGATTTTTTATCACAGGATATCAACGCGATTGTTACTGTAACCAAGAAAATTATTTTCCTCATTTTATTTTTTTTAGCCCCGATAGTAGTGGAAATCCTTTTGTTTTTTCTTTAAAAAAACAAAAGATTAAAACGAATAGCGGGATTAGCTCCTTAAAATTATTATTTTTGCAAATATACAATTCCTGTCATTTAAAAACCCAAACTATTATGCCAAAAAAAAGCAGCCTTCAAATTGAAAAAGTAAATTCGAGTATTGTAAATTGGTTAAAATCGTATGCAGAAAACGTAAAAGTCAATGGTTTTGTTGTGGGGATTTCTGGCGGAGTTGATTCGGCAGTTACATCGACACTTTGTGCGCAAACCGGATTACCAACTTTATGTGTAGAAATGCCAATACATCAGGCCGCAAGTCATGTAAGTCGTGGTCGGGAGCATATTGAACAATTAAAAAATCGTTTCCCAAATGTGACCAATATCGAAGCAGATTTAACTACTGTTTTTGAAACTTTCAAAACCATCGTACCCAATAATGTAGATCATGATAAATTGCATTTGTCCTTAGCGAACTCTAGAGCTCGTTTAAGAATGACAACTTTATACTATTTTGCTGGGATTCACGGATTGTTAGTTGCGGGAACTGGAAATAAAGTAGAAGATTTTGGTGTTGGTTTTTTTACAAAATATGGCGATGGTGGTGTTGACTTGAGCCCAATTGCTGATTTAATGAAATCGGATGTTTATGCTTTGGGTGAATTTTTAAAAATCCCTGCCTCAATATTAGAGGCTTCTCCAACAGATGGATTATTTGGAGATGATCGAACAGACGAAGATCAACTTGGAGCCAGTTATGATGAATTAGAATGGGCCATGCTTGAAGATGAAAAAGGAAAAACTGCTGAAAATTTCTCTGGAAGAGAAAAAACTGCTTTTGAAATATATAAACGTCTAAATACCATTAATCAACATAAAATGCTAGAAATACCCGTTTATGTGTTACCAAAGGAATTAAAGTAGTATTTTTCTATTAATTATAGTGTTTTTAAATATTAAATTTTGTAATTTTACTCTGTAAAGAAACATGCAATTTTAAAAAAAAATATTATGATAAAAGTTTGCCTTGCGGACAACCACCCTGTTGTTCATTTTGGAGTTAAATCTTACTTCAAAGATCACAGCGAAATTTCAATAGTTGCCAATGTTGGGAACTTTATAATGGTAAGAGACATCCTACTTACAAAAGAGATTGATGTGTTGATCATCGATCTAGAACTAGAAGGTCTTTCTAGTATATTTGAAGTTAAATCGATTTTGAAAAATTTTCCAAAAACAAAAATCATTATCTTCAGTGATCTTTCAGAGCAAATTTATGCACCAAATGCTATAAAAGCTGGAGTGTCAGGATTTATTTCGAAAAAAGAAAAATTAGAAACTTTAGGTCAAGCAATTGTCAAAGTAAATCAAGGAAAAGTTATTCTAAACGAAACTGTTAAGAAAAACCTTGCTCTAATTGCAAAACAAAACAAAAGTGAGCGTTTGTACAGAAAACTTTCGAATCGTGAAGTTGAAGTTTTGCGTTATTTGAGTGATGGAAAGAAAAACAACGAGATTTCTAAAATCCTTGTACTCAACGAAAAAACAATAAGTACTTATAAATTAAGATTATTGCAAAAATTAAATGTTACTAATTTAGTAGATTTGGTTAACAAAGCAAAAACACTTGAAATAGTTTAGTTATTACGCGACATTACTCTCCCTAATTATTTCGAAAACGAATTAATTAATTTGTAATAATCCATAGCTAAAGACATAGGCTCAATATTATTAGAACCCGGTTCTGATGATATTGAGCTTTTTATTTCTTCAATAATTTTGTCTACTAAATACCATCGCATTGTAAGAATCGTTTCGGATACATATTGACTTATCGATTCATTTTTTGTCTTTGGAATTATATTTTGGCCTTCCCAATTATGCAAAACAACCCTCTCATCTTCCATCAAAATATCAGTAACTTCTTGTGCTAAATCAGGGTGTAAATGCATTAAATATTTCTCAATACTAAATATTTCATTTTGATGATAAAAATCAATTAAATTGTTATAAATATCTCTAAACAAAGGATTTGCTAGTTCAACTTCATCTTCCTGAAGACTCAAAAACACCCTATGATATACTTTATATTCATTCTTTTCGATATTATTTTCAATTTCACCTTCGGCATTAGCTTTCAACAGAACGTCTTCAAACACCTCAGTTTTATTCCCGTATAACAAAAGAATTTCTATGATTTTTCGTTCTAATCCGTAAAGAATATCCACTTTTGCTACTTGAGCTGTGCCTTCATTTTTTACAACATCAAAAGCTTTTTGCTCTTGTTTTTGCTTTTTCCCAACCTCCGAAACATCTTTTTTGACCAGCTGTGCCAATGTACTCACAAGCACTTGCTCCGAAATATCCATGATTCTAGAACATTCCTGTATGTATATTTCGCGCTGAATTCGATCTGGTATTTTAGAAATACTTACGACCATATCCCTTATTAAATCGGCTTTTTTTATTGGATCATTTTTGGCATCATTCATTAATAACGATGCTTTGAACTGAATAAAATCTTTAGAATTAGCCTCTAAATAGTTAACTAATTCTTCATAAGGTGTTTTTTTGGCAAAACTATCTGGGTCTTCACCGTCAGGAAAAGCACAAACTTTTACATTCATTCCTTCCTCAAGAATTAGATCTATTCCTCGAATAGAAGCACGAAGTCCGGCAGCATCACCATCAAAAAGGACGGTTATGTTTTTTGTTAATCTGTTGACCAATCTAATCTGATCCGGTGTAAGCGCAGTTCCTGATGAAGCAACAACGTTTTCTATTCCGGCTTGATTAAACTGAATTACATCCGTATAACCTTCTACTAAATAACAATTATTTTGTTTGGCAATGGCTTGTTTGGCTTGAAAAATACCATACAAGACTTTACTTTTGTGGTAAATATCACTTTCGGGCGAATTGAGGTATTTTGCTGCTTTTTTATCATTCGTCAAAATCCTTCCTCCAAAACCTAGAACTCTTCCCGACATACTTTGTATCGGAAACATTACACGCCCTTTGAAACGGTCGAATGGCCTGTCTTCTTTAGGAATTGTTAAACCCGTACTTTCTAAAAATTCTAATTTATAACCTTTCCCCAAAGCTTCTTTGGTGAAGGAATCCCAAACTTCGGGAGAATATCCAAGCGAAAATTTATTTATTGTTTCAGTAGTAAAACCTCTTTCTTTGAAATAAGAAAGGCCAATTGCTTTTCCCTCTTCAGAATGCAAAAGGGTGTTGTGAAAATAATCTTTAGCAAATTCCGAAACCAAGTACATACTTTCACGAACATCGGTAATGGCTTTCTCTTCATTAGTTTGCTCGGTTTCTTCGATTTCGATATTGTATTTCTTAGCTAAATATCGAATCGCTTCCGGATAGGTAAAATGGGAGTGTTCCATCAAGAAAGCAACTGAATTACCGCCTTTTCCGGAGCTAAAATCTTTCCAAATTTGTTTTACAGGAGACACCATAAAAGACGGCGAGCGCTCATCTGAAAATGGACTTAGTCCCTTGAAATTAGTTCCAGCACGTTTTAATTGTACAAAATCGCCAATAACCTCCTCAACTCGAGCAGTTTCGAAAACGGTATCAATGGTTGCTTTTGAAATCAATTTATTTATTTTTGAAGGACAAAGTTACAAAGTTTAGGCTACTAAATAGAACAAAAAATTTAATAGTTTAAGATATAAAAACGAGGAATAAATTTAATTTCCTTCCCAATAACAACTATCAAAAAAGAGAGTAATTTGACCTATTAATGGTTTTTAGACAGATAAAGTGTTATATTCTAAAAATATGCTTTATTTTGCATGTTGTATTATAAATCAAAAATAACTAATTTATTGATTTTAAATCGATTATTTAATAACCCCCAATCAAGCATTAAAAATGGATCAAGAAGCCTACATTTTGACCGAACCCCTATATTCTAAGCCTGAATTTGATGCTATTTTATCATTTATTTCAGAAATTTGCGAAGTTTCTAACGTAATCATAACACACTTTAACACTAAAAATCAATTACTGCTATCAGGAATAGGTTTTGACACTGCGTCTATTACCGAAAATATATTAGCCCATAATCAGACTGTAATTGATACGAAAACACTTTTTACAGTTTCAAATTCAATTCCTTCCTTTTCTTTTTTCGCAGGTGTACCAATTTTTAATCCTGAAAATTTAGTAATAGGTACAATTTGCATTTTAAATCATAAACCTTGGGAACTTTCTGAAATACAACTAAAAACGTTACAACATTGTGCGCTACAAATACATTCTCATTTAGAACTAGAAAAGCAAAACAAGAAATTTCAACATATAATCAAGGAGAAAGAGCATCAATTTCAACTATTTATAGATAATTCGAAAGAAATTTTATACGAGCTTAATCACGAAGGAATATTCAATTATGTGTCTAAAAACTTGATTGTATTCTTAGGTCGTGAAGCAGATGAATTTATAGGAAAAAACATTGCTCTGTTTATACATCCCGAAGATTTGGAAATGTGCATAAATCATTTGAATAATGTATTTGAAACTGGGAAAAGCAAAAACGAACTTATTTATCGTATTTCACACAAAGAGGGGCATTATGTGTGGCATTCTTCTAATTTAAAATTTTCAGAAAACGAAGGTAAGCCTGTTTTTATTGGAAACTTTAGAGACGTTACTGAGCAAATTGAATCACAACAAAAAATCTTACAACAAAAAGAACTCTACGAAAAAATATTAGATAAAATTCCAACTGATATTGCAGTATTTGACAATAATCATAAATACATTTATTTAAATCCGTTTGCAATAAGAAACGACGAACTTCGGAAATTTATTATAGGAAAAAATGATTTTGAGTATGCAAAACATACCGGAAGAAACACAATATCTGCACAAAAAAGGAGAGCAAAGTTTTTAGAAGCTGAATCATCTAAAAGCCTAATCGTGTGGGAAGAAAAATTTGTTGGCATAAATGGGCAGATGACCTATCATAACCGGAAATTCAATCCCGTTTTAAGTGACGATGGCAGCCTTGATATCATGGTTGGTTTTGGTGTTGACATTACCGAAATGAAACAAAAACAAGATGAAATTATCAAAAACAGACAACTTCTTAACAGCATTGTTGGAAATGTCGCTGTTGGAATTCTAGTTCAAGGGCCTAATTCGGAAATTATCGAAAATAACAAAGCCGCTTGCGAAATGTTAGGTCTTAGTCAAGATCAACTAATTGGGAAAACATCGTACAATAAACAGTGGAAAGCGATTCATCTTGATGGAACAGAATTTCTAGCAGAAGAACATCCAGTTCCTCAGGCAATAAAACTATTAAAACCCGTGAAAAATGTGGTTATGGGCGTTTTTCGTCCGGTTATAAAAGATCTTGTATGGTTATTAGTTGACGCTATTCCGGTTTTTGATGATTTAGGAGTATTGTTATATGTGGTATGTTCGTTTAACGATATTACGGAACTTAAAAATATAGAAGATGAATTAAAAATAAGTAACGAACGTTTTGCATATTCAAGCCAAGCAACTTCAGATGCTATCTGGGATTGGGACATGGTAACTGATGAAATTATAGTAGGAGCAAACTATTCAAATATCTTTGGACACTGCTTTAAGAATAACTCTATTATGGCAGCGGACTGTGAGCATTTTGTTCATCCGGACGACAAAGAAGAATATCTTAAAAACATAGTCGAAGTTTTAGATAGCAATTCTAATAAATGGTCTGATGAATACCGCTATCTAAAATCAGATGGAAGTTATGCCGATGTAAATGACAAAGCAATAATTATACGAAATAGTGAAGGACTTCCTATTAGGATGATTGGAGCCATGCAGGATATTACCCATAAAAAAAGATTGGAAGATAAGTTACGACAAAGTGAGGAGCGATTTAAAGGAACTTTTGAGCATTCACCCGTTGGCATGGCCATAATGAGTATTGATGGATATTGGATAGAAGTTAACAATAGGAGTTGTGAAATATTAGGCTACTCTAAAGACGAACTGAAAAAATTGAGATTCCGTGACATTAGCTTCCCTGATGATTTAATAGAAGATATAGATAATAAAGTAAAATTAGATTCTGGAGAAATAACAAATTTCACAAGAGAAAAAAGATACATCCGAAAAGACAAATCAATTGTTTGGGTGCTTTTATCCGTCTCTTTGCTACGAGACAAAAATGGAGAAATTACCGACTACCTATCCCAAATCATTGATATCACCGAAAGGATTCAATTCGAAAATGAGAATAAATTATTACTCGAGGAAAACATTAGAAATAGAACAATTCAATTAAATGAAGCTAAAGACTTGTACCGATTATTAGCTGACAACACTGTAGATTTAGTTTGTTTACATAATTTAGACTCTACGTTTCAGTACATTTCCCCTTCTATAAAAAGACTACTTGGTTACGAATCGGAAGAATTATTAGGAAAAACACCATTAGAATATATACATCCTGAAGACATAAAAGGATTTCATGATAGACTTACCGGTTTTATTTACCATAAAGAAGATAAATCTCAGGAATTCCGATTTAGAAATGCAAAAGGGCATTATGTATGGCTGGAAATAACGGCTAATATTGTTGAAGAAAATGGAATTCCAGTCAGTTTTCAATCTAGTACAAGAGATATAACTCAACGAATAGAGGCCAAGCAATCTATAGAAAAAGCATTGCTAAAAGAGCGCGAATTAAACGAATTGAGAACTAATTTAGTTTCAACAATTTCTCATGAATTTAGAACCCCTATAACAACAATCCGAACAAGTGCCGAATTGATTGCTATGTATTTGGAATCAAACTCCCCCGAAAAAGACAAACAAATAGATAAAAGACTCAACACGATTACAAGTGAGATTGACAGAATAATCGAACTAATGAATTCGGTATTGACTATTTCTAAGGAAGATTCAGGCAAAACTAATTTCAATCCAATTTCATTCGATTTAAAACAAGTTTGCCTTGATGTTATAGAAAATAGTTACTCCAATCAAAAAGATGCTAGAAAAGTTCAATCTGAATTTAGAGGGGATCATTTTAAGGTCTTTGCCGATAAAAACTTAATGGAATATTCCCTTTTTAATTTATTAAACAATGCTTTCAAATACTCTGAAGGTTCCGGAGATATTATCCTAAAACTTTCGACTACATCATCAAATATTATTCTGGAAATCATTGATAACGGTATTGGCATACCCGAAGAGGATCAGCATAAACTATTTAACACCTTTTTTAGAGCAAGCAATACAAATGGAATTCAAGGTACAGGATTAGGACTTTATATTGTTAAAACATTTACCGAGAAAAATTCAGGAAGCCTATTTTTAGAAAGCCAATTGGGAAAAGGAACGAAAGTTACTTTACAATTTGCTTTACAAAAACAATAAAAAACTAGATGTAAAATTATATGTACTTTATTAAATAACATATAGTATAAATTTTTCCCGATCAAAGATAAAAAAAATTATTAAAAACTATTTAGATCAGATTTAGAAGCAATTAATTATATTGTTTACAATTTATATACTTTAAATGATTTTGATATATTTCTTTATTAAAATATTTTTCCTTAAATATGGTAACTAAATATTCAGCACTATGCGCATTTTTTTTAGCTATTTTCAACTCTCTAAAACCAAAATTATTTATATTAATTAGCAACAAATAAGTATAGTTTTTTATAAAATATGAGATAAAGAAAAACATTATAAATAATGCTATTGAAAATAGTTGAAATATATAATTGGAGGTGAAAAATAGAAAAACTGAAAACGAAATTAATATAGATGGAGGTGCACAAGGTATATTTAGGAAATCTATTCTAGATTTAGACTTAATTCAATATGCAATTGAAAGCGATAAGAATTTTTCTATCTATTGTAA
>CAILTC010000097.1 GCA_903837025.1 uncultured Bacteroidota bacterium
CATCAATACCACAAAATCCATTTGGGCAATTACATAACCGTAGAAAACACCACTAAAACTCAATACAACGGTGAATAGAATCACTACAGTTTTCGATACCGAGTTAAACTGTAAAACAATAATTAAAGCAATTCCGGCTAAGGCTAAGAAAAGCGCATACATCAAGAAACTTTGGTTTTTGCCTTGTTCTTCTTGAACCCCGGAGAACGAATAGCTTACATCATTTGGTAATTTGTAACCTTTCAGTTCCGTTTGAATCTGAGCTGTGATTTCGTTTCCATTAAATCCAGTAAGCACATTCGAATAAATAGTCATTATTCGTTTGTTATTTTTACGCTTAATCTGATTGTACGTCGTGCTTTTGCTCGTTTTGGAAACAGCCGCAATAGGCACCTGCATAATTTGTCCGTTGTTCGGGTTTCTGAATGTTAGCGACTGATTGAACAACACATTTTCGTTCTTGCGTTGATCGTCTTGCATACGCATAACAATATTATAATCGTCGTTTCCTTCTTTGAAAGTTGAAATTTCTTGTCCGTAAACCGAACGACGAAGCGTAAAGCCTAATTGTCTTGTCGAAACGCCAATACTTCCTGCATTTACACGATCTACTTTAACTTCAAGTTCCGGACTTTGATGGTTGATATCAACATTTAAACGCTCAATTCCTGGTATGTTTTTAGAATTCAGGAATGTGATCATTTTATCGGATTCTTTTAGCATTTTTTCGTAGTCATCTCCACTAACTTGAATACTAATAGGATAACCTGCTGGTGGTCCGTTAGCGTCTTTTTCGACTGTAACT
This sequence comes from uncultured Bacteroidota bacterium, assembly GCA_903837025.1. Taxonomy (GTDB): domain Bacteria; phylum Bacteroidota; class Bacteroidia; order Flavobacteriales; family Flavobacteriaceae; genus Flavobacterium. The sequence goes on from CAILTC010000097.1 coordinate 806, forward strand.
GTTGCGCCTGCAATCCCTTTTACTTTGCCCCGAATTTCTTCGAGAATTTTAAAAGTATCGATTCCTTTTCTGAATTTGAATTCCGAAAAATTAATAGTTACTTTTCCTTTATAGGGTGTTTCCGATGCCGAACCTGCATCTACTTGCGGGTTTCCTGCGCCAACACCAACTTGAGAAACAATACTTTCGGCAAGGAAGTTTTTGTCGGTTTTTGGATCAACATATTTTTGAAGAATACTAATGATTTGTTTTTCGACAAATAGTGTTGCTTTGTTCGTTTTTTCGATTGAAGTTCCCTGTGGATATTCAATATAAGTAATTACCTGATTCGGAATATTATCTGGAAAAAACAATACTTTTCTTGGGAAAACACCTAGCAAAACAAAGGAGAAAAATAATAATCCGATGATGCCACCCAATGCAAACCAAGATCTTTTCTTGGTAAGAATTTTGGATAAAAATGCTTGGTATTTAATTTCCACTTTTGGAAAGAAACTATGCTGAAAATCCTGTGTCCATTGAAATAATTTAATGTGATACAACCACATTAATCCTAAGAATATCATGGACAAATGACCTATAGCTCTCAAGAATTTATTATCTAAAGAATAGCCTAACGCCATGAAAAGAATACCAACAATTGCTAAAATCAAGGTATAAAATTTCAAGTTCTTTTTAGTAATATTTTTATCGTCAATATCCATAGAACCTGCCGTCATTGCAGCATTGATTACCATCGCTACAAATAAGGAAGCGGTTAATACAACGGTAAGTGTTAATGGGAAATATTTCATAAATTTACCCATAGTTCCCGGCCATAATGCGAAGGGTAAAAACGCCATAAGTGTTGTCGCTGTTGAGGAAATTACAGGCCAAGCGATTTCGCCAATTCCCACTTTAGATGCTTGAACGCGCGGCATTCCTTTCTTCATATTGGCAAATACGTTATCGACAACCACAATTCCGTCATCAACTAGCATTCCTAATCCCATTACTAATCCGAATAAAACCATCGTGTTCAAAGTCACACCCAGTGCCGATAATATGGTAAATGCTATCATCATCGATAACGGAATTGCAGCTCCCACGAATAACGAATTTCGTAATCCCATGGTAAACATCAATACAATCATCACCAGAATAATCCCGAAAACGACGTGGTTCGACAGTTCTTCTACCTGATGTTCTACTTTTGAGGATTGATCGCTTGTTTGTTCTAGTTTAAGGTCTTTAGGCAAATAGGTAGTTTTGGCTTTTTCGAGCTTTTCTTTCACCTGATCAATTGCCGAAATCATATTCTGACCTGCTCGTTTTTTTACGTTCAGCATCACCACTTCCTTGCCTTTTTCACGGGCATAAGTTGTTTTTTCTTTTTCTTTAAAGGATACAACTGCAATATCTTTCAGGTAAACGGTACCGCCTTGCGATTTTACGATAATGTCATTAAGTTCGGCAGGATCTTTAATTTCTCCAACAATTCTAATGTTATTTCGTGATCCTTGAGAAAGTAAGTTTCCGCCAGAAAGCGTCATGTTTTCTGATTTCACAGCATTTTGAATATCATCAAAGCTTACTTGAGCCGCTGTCATTTTGAAAATATCAACAGCAATTTCGACTTCTTTATCATCCACACCAAGAATATCTACTTTCTTTACTTCCGAAATTTCTTCGATGTCGTCTTGCAACAATTCACCGTATTTTTTCAGCTGTTGTGTGGTGTAATTCCCTTCTAAATTGATGTTCAGAATAGGCATTTCTTCGGAAAGATTCAATTCGAAAACATCAGGTTCTACCTTGCTGCCATTATCCATAACGGGCCAGTTGGCGTCGGCTTTCGAATTATCGACCTTGTCTTTTATTTTTTGTTTGGCATCTGATAATGAAATTTTATCATCAAATTCAACAATGATCATTCCATAATCCTGAAATGAACTTGAAGTTACTTTTGCAACGCCACTGATGTTTTTAATTTGCTTTTCTAATGGTTTTACAACCAATTTTTCTACATCTTCAGCTGAATTTCCAGGAAAAACAGACGAAATATATACTTTGTTTTCAATGATTTCAGGGAAACTTTCTCGAGGCATTGTCATGAAAGCAACGGTTCCCATAATTACTATTAAAAAAGTAATGATATAAACCGTAACCCGATTATCGACCGCCCAGCTCGATATGCTAAATTCTTTGTTTGTGTGACTCATTTTTTTTTAGTTATGATTTGTGAGTTCTAAGCTATAAGTTGTGGTTAACGAGAACCAACAACTTATAGCTTATAACCAACAACTGTTTATTAGAAATTTAGTTTCATTCCTTCAGAAATCGTGTTTATCCCGTCAGTAACAATGATGTCATTACTTGATAATCCGCTCAAAATTTCAGTTGTATTATCTGAGGATTGTCCTAGTTTTACGATAACTTTTTTGGCAATTCCTGTAGTTTTGGTTGCATTGGTAGCGATGTAAACAAATTTGTTTTTTTGTCCATCTTCCTGAATTACATTCGTTGGAATCACAACAGCGTTTTTCTTAATATAATCAGTGATTTTAAGATTAGCCACTTGGTTAGGACGCAATAAATTTTCAGGATTTGGTACACTTACTTCAATACCAAAAGTTCTATTACTTGGATTTAAGAAACTACCCACTTGGCGTACCTTTCCTTTATAGGTTTTTCCTAGAGAAGTTAATAAAACA
>CAILTC010000098.1 GCA_903837025.1 uncultured Bacteroidota bacterium
CGGCAAAGATACAACTTTTTAGATAATGAATTTCCTATAAATAAAATAGCCTTTTCATCCTCTTTTGGTACAGATGATTGGGAGTATGACGAACAACAAACAGCCTTATGTAAACATTTAATTCAGCAATTTTCAAATGTGTCTGTAAGGGAAAAGTCAGGTATACAGCTGTGTAATGATTATTTAGGAAAGCAAGTGGTTTGTACTTTGGATCCTACTTTATTATTAAAAAAGGAAGATTATATACCGCTTTTTATAGATGATGTTCAATCCCAACGTAAAGGTTTATTTACTTATGTATTAGATCAGTCAGAATATAAAAGTAAAATAATAAAAGAGGTTTCAGATACGTTATACCTTCCTATATACAATAATCAACCGGCCAAAGATTTTTATAAAGACAGATCAAATGATATAAATGATTTTGTATATCCTAAAATTGAAAATTGGATTAAATCTTTTTATGAAGCAGATTTTGTAATAACTGATTCTTTTCATGGTACCGTTTTTTCAATTTTATTTAATAAACCATTTTTAGTTTTAATGAATAAAGAACGTGGAGCAGCACGATTTTATTCCTTATTAAATGCTTTAGGTTTAGAAAATAGATTAATTACAGAAATTAATCCCTATTCTGATGAAATCTTAAAAAGCAAAATAGATTTTGAAACTATAAATAATAAATTAGATTTATTAAGAAAAGAATCAATACTTTATCTTAAAAACAGCATCGAATTAAATTAGTAAATATTCAAATATTGATAAGGGACTTATGAAGTCATTAAATAAATTTAAAAATCAAACAGCGATTCATTTTTGAACAGCTTTAGTGTATTTTTTTAATAATGATTTGATTTCCTAGTATTAATAAAATATCATATAATTACAAAATGAATATTTCAATAATCATTCCTATATATAATAGAGAAGAATTAATAAATACCTGTTTTGAATCTTTGCTAAAATTTTCTAATGCTATTAGTTATGAAGTTGTTTTTGTAAATGATGGGTCAACGGACGATAGTTTAAACAAAGCGCAAATTCTTGCAGATCAATATAGTTTTGTTACTTGTATCAATCAAGAAAACCAAGGTGCTGCAGGTGCCAGAAATACGGGCATGAAACATGCAAAAGGCGAGTACTTTTGCTTTTTAGACACCGATGATTGGTTGAATATTGATGTTATTGAAGAACTCTTTCATTTCGGCAAAAAAAACAATTTTGATTTAGTTTCTTACAAGATGGAAACTTTTGATGAAAATTATAAATCAACTGGAATTGTCAAATCCCATCCTATTTTGTACAATGAATTAATGTCCGGAAAAGATGCATTAATCCAAGGTTATCAACCCTCATCTGCTTGTGTTTTCCTGTATAAAAAGGACTTTATATTTCATAATAATTTATCTTTTTTTGTGGGTATCACTCAAGAAGATGTCGAATTTACCGCTCGATTGTTATTAGTTGCAAAAAAAGTATTTTTTTCGAGTAAGATAGCTTATAATTATTATAAGCATTCAGGATCGGTTTCTACACCTATAACCAAAGAGAAAAAAGAGAAATACTTACTCGATGCTATAAAAGTGGCTGTGTTAATAAAAGAACAAGGACTTTTATGTTATAATAAAGATATCAGAACTTTTGAAGCCATACAGAAAAACTATAATTCGGTAGTTTGGAATTTGCTTTTACGTTTTATAACTAACCCAAAAGAGGTAGATTTTGATTTTAAAATGACATGTTTAGAAGGTTTAAAAAAAGAAGGTTTATATCCTATTAAAGGAAAATTGAAAACAAATTTTCAAAAACTTAGTGCTTTTTTTTTTAATATTGAATTTGTTTTAAATATCTTTTTTAAAATATGAACTTATCCATAATTATCCCAGTTTATAATGCCGAAAAATATATTTCAAAATGCTTGAATTCAATTTTTTTTCAAAACAAGACTACTCTTAAAGTTGAAATTATAGTTGTAAATGATGGTTCTACAGATCAATCATTATATATTTTAGAAGAATATAAAGTTGCCAATAATAATATTATAATTATAAGCGATATAAACAAAGGTGCCTCAACAGCAAGAAATTCAGGACTTGAAATTGCCGTAGGAG
>CAILTC010000099.1 GCA_903837025.1 uncultured Bacteroidota bacterium
CAAGTCTAAATATCCCAACTGACGTATTGATTCAAACCTATTGAATTTAATAGAATATCAACTATTTTATAAAATTTTAGAAAGAATTTAAAGAGGATTTTACATCCTCTTTTTTTATGCGTAGTTTTTTCAAAAATGAAATTTTCAAATTTATTTTCTCGAAAATTACAATCGAAACAATTTTATTCTATATTTATACTTTAACAAACCAAACCCACTATTAAATATGAAATCAAGAATTATCAAAAGTTGTTTTTTAATTTTAACCATTAGTTCAGCTTCAATTTCATTTGCACAACACGCTTTTGTAAATACGCCACCGGAAGTAAATCCTATGCTTATGAAACCGGAAATGACCGAAATTTGGGAGCCAGAAGTAAAAGTAATTACTCCAGCTGCAAAATTAGGTGACGCGCCATCGGATGCCATTATTTTATTCGACGGAAAAAATATGGATCAATGGGTAAGTCAAAAAGACGCTACAAAACCTTCTCCTTGGAAAATTGTTGACAAAGATTATATGGAAGTTGTTCAAGGTTCTGGAGCGATTCAGACCAAAATGAAGTTTGGCGATTGTCAATTACATATCGAATGGAGTGCTCCAGATGTAGTTTTAGACGGTGGTCAAGCAAGAGGAAATAGCGGTATATTTTTTCAAAACCGTTACGAACTTCAAGTTTTAGATTCGTATAAAAACAGAACGTATGCTAATGGTCAAGCAGGAAGTATTTATAAAGATCAGCCACCATTGGTTAACGCCATGAAAAGTCCGTTAGAGTGGAATACCTATGATGTCATTTACACAGCGCCACGATTTAAAGCGGGCGGATTAATCGATCAACCAGCAAGAATTACAGTGCTTCACAACGGAGTTTTGGTTCAAAATAACGCTACAATCAACGGATTAACGCTTTATATTGGGCTTCATAATTATCCGTCTTCTCACGGTGAAGATGTAATTTCGTTACAAGATCATGATAGCAAAGTTCAATTTCGAAATATTTGGATTAGAAGATTATAAAAGAAGACGGAGAGCTAAAAACTCTCCTTTTTTTATGGCTTTTTTTTAACCAGATAGGCACATAGTTTTTAATAAATTAAGTCAAGGCGTTTCACTTAATTAAAGCCAATCCTAGCTTTGTGAAACTAAGAATTGGTCTTTCTCGCTCTATTTTCTATGATTCTATGTGGTTCAATTTTTTTTATTTTTTTATATTTAAGAATTTCTATTGATTGTACCCGCGAGTTATTTTCCTTATATTTGTTCACCAAAACAAAACAACATAGTGATTGAAATCAATAAGCTAAAAATATTCAATGATCCCATTTATGGGTTTATTACCATCCCGAATGCCTTAATTTACGATTTAATTCAGCATCCTTATTTTCAACGATTACGACGAATTTCCCAAATGGGATTATCGTATTTGGTTTATCCAGGAGCCAATCACACTCGTTTTCATCACGCTTTGGGTTGCATGCACTTAATGCAAAAATCGGTAGAAACACTCCGTTTTAAAGGAGTTGTCATTTCACAGGAAGAAGAAAATGCCTTAAACATTGCTATTTTATTACACGACATCGGTCATGGACCCTTTTCGCATGCTATGGAAAAAAGCATTGTTGAAGATGTGCATCATGAAGCGATTTCGTTGTTGTTTATGAATCAATTAAATACTGAATTTGGAGGTCAATTAAGTTTGGCTATTCAGGTTTTCGAAGGGGATTATCATCGAAAATTCATGCTGCAACTGATTTCAAGTCAGCTCGATATGGACCGAATGGATTATTTGAAACGCGACAGTTTTTATTCGGGGGTGGCAGAAGGGAATGTTAATTCGGAACGACTAATTCAGATGATGAATGTGGTTGATGATGTTTTGGTTATCGAAGAAAAAGGGATTTATTCGGTAGAGAAGTTCTTGATGTCGAGACGATTAATGTATTGGCAAGCGTATTTGCACAAAACGAGTTTGGTAGCCGAATTAATTTTGACGAAAGTCCTAAAACGTGCCAAAGAATTGACCTTGAAAGGTGTCATTTTACCTTGTAGCGAACCACTATTATTCTTTATGCAAAATAAAATCACACTCGATGTATTTGACAGTGAAACCTTGGATTTGTTTTCACAATTAGATGATTTTGATATTATTAGCGCTTTGAAATCTTGGCAAAAACAAGATGATTTTATATTGTCCTCGTTGAGTAAAATGATTATCAACCGGGATTTATTAAAAATAAAATTAAATAGTGAAAAAGTTTCGACAGAGGATTTGCATGGTTTAAAAGAGCGCTTTGCTTTAGAAAACAATATTTCATTGGCCGAAACGGATTATTTTATTTTTAAAGGCAAAATAAAAAATCAAGCCTATAGCAAAGAGGCCGAACCGATACGGATTTTGAAAAAAGACCGAACAATTGAAGATGTTTTCGATGCTTCTGACCAATTGAATTTGAAGTCATTGTCAAAATTGGTAACCAAATATTATATATGTTACCCAAAACAACTTGTATAAAATGAATATTTAAAATCTATTTTTTATATTTTTGCGGGAATGAAATTTACAGCAGAGCAAATAGCGGGAATTTTGGAAGGTGAAGTCGTTGGTAATCCCAATGCCGAAGTACATAAATTGTCTAAAATTGAAGAAGGTTCCGAGGGATCGCTTACTTTTTTAGCAAATCCTAAATACCTTAATTATATATATACCACGCAGGCTACCATAACGATTGTTAACAATACGTTTGTTCCTGACGGCGAATTAGCAACTACACTAATAAAAGTGGAGGATGCTTATTTATCTTTTTCTAAATTATTAGAATTTTACGATCAAGCCAGA
>CAILTC010000100.1 GCA_903837025.1 uncultured Bacteroidota bacterium
CCGATCTAGAGCTTAAACAGATTAGAATATTATCAAACAAATCAAAATATTTTGATGCAAAATATATTAAAGAGCAAGAATTGCTAGAAAGCTATTTTAAAAACGATAAAATATCGAAAGAATTTTATCAGTATTTAACTTATATGTTTTGGAGCCTAATTAAATTTAATGAATTAGAAAATAAAGATATTAATCCGAAAACTTTTTTGTCAATAGAAGAAACTTTTAATGAGCCTGATGAGTTGTTAAATGTTGAAGAATATAGAAGATTGTTAGGGAATTATATTGATAAATCCATAATAAAATTAAATTTAAAAAATAGTTTGAACACTAAAATGGAATTCATTTCTAGAAACTTTACAAATCAAAAAATTATTGATTTATTATTATATTCATATATTACTAATGGCTTAAATGATCGGACTTCAAAAGAAATAGTAGATGAAAAAACCTTAGATTTGTTTAGAAAAAACTGTAAAAATCAAATTTATCTTAATGTTATTAATCAAGATTTACAACCTAAAGCAACCCCGGTAATTTTACAAAATATGATAAAAAAATATTCGGGTAAATTAGTTTTGCTCGATTTTTGGGCATCGTGGTGTATGCCTTGTCGAGAAGAATTTCCAAACCAGAAAAAAATGATTCAAAAATACCCAGATGTAGCTTTTGTTTTCTTATCTATTGATAAAAGTACTGTATCATGGCAAAAAGCAGTGGCAGAATATGGTGATATACTTAACAAAGAGAATAGTTTTTTGCTTGTAAAATCGGATAAGGATGAATTGTTGAAAAAGATAAATTTATCTACAATACCACGTTATGTATTGTTTGATAAAACTGGAAAAATAATAGATTTAGACGCGCCAAGACCATCAAGTAAAGAAATAGAAGTATTAATTCAAAAACATTTGTAATCAATATAATCTTAATTTGAGTTACATTTTCAAATAAAAACCCTTTGTCAATTCTATGTATTCTGGAGTATAAATATGTCGGGCAGTTTCGATAATTAATTCATCAAGCGATATATTTTCTGAATTAGTTCGTGAAAAAGCTATTAAACTACGTTTGATTTCGGTGGTTGGAGTTCCTTTTACGCGTGTAATTTTAAAAGGATATAATTCGAATGCTAGGGCAATAGCCAAGAAAGTTGACTCTTCTTTGAAAGGGATAATAACGGAGAAAATGCCGTTTTCGGAAAGTAACAAATCAGTGGCTTCAATCAAATCTTCAAAAGGCATCGCGTCGGCAAAACGAGCTAAATCACGTTGTTCGGTTCCTGATTTATAATCGTCGGTATAAAAAGGGGGGTTAGAAACAATTAAATCATATTCATCTTCGGGTTCTTCGACAAATTCATCTAAACCGGCGTGAAAACAATATAAGCGATCATTCCAAGGGGAATTTTCAAAATTATCCGTTGCTTGTTCGTAAGCTTCTTCGTCAATTTCTAAAGCATCAATTTGGGTTGCGGAACTTCTTTGTGCCAACATTAATGCAATGATTCCGGTTCCTGTTCCGATATCTAAAACACTATTTGGATGATTTTCTACCGGCGTCCAGGCACCAAGTAAAACACCATCGGTTCCAATTTTCATTGCGCAACGATCTTGTTCAAGAGAGAATTGTTTGAATTGAAATTTAGACAACTTAGATTTTTTAGAATATTAGACAACTTAGATTTTTTCTAAAGTCGCCGACGTTTCTAATAATCTAAAAGCGCAGCGAATCTAAAAATCTGTTAAAGATACATTTCAATCAAGCCTTCGGGTAAATCCATGATGACTTTTTTATTTTCTCGGTCTATTTTTACAAGAAAATGATCAATCATTGGAATAAGAATTTCTATATCGTCGTTCAAAACTTCAAATAAAGGTTGGGCAGTTGTGTCATTTACGGATTGTATTTTTCCAACAATTCCAAGACGTTTGTCTTCTACTTCGAAACCGATTACTTCATGAAAATAGAATTTGTTACCACTAAGTTTTGGCAACATTTTTAAAGGAAGGTATAAATCATTGCCTAAAAGAGCATCCGCTTCTTCTTCGGTATTTACATCTTCAAAACGAATACGAAGAAAGTCGTTTTTGTGCAGTGAACTGCTTTCAATAAAAAAAGGAACCAAGTGTTTGTTGCATTCAACAAACACTGATTCCAAGTTTTCGTATAACTCAGGTTCGTCCGTATCTAAATAGGCAAGAACTTCCCCTTTGAAACTAAATTTTTTCGCGATTTTACCTAAATAGAAACAATCTTCTTTATGCATTGTCGCTTTAAAATTATGCTTCAGTTGTTTCGTTATTTTCTTCTGTAGCAGCTTCTGCAACAACTTCTTCTTCAACAGCAGGAGTTGCAGCAGCGATAGCGTCAGCTTCTGCTTGAGCAGCTGCAGCTAAACGTTTTGCATTTACATCTTGTTCTGCTTTAAAAGCTTTAGCTTTAGCATCCGCTTGCGCTTTTGTCAAACCTTCTTTTTTAGCATCTACTTTTCCTGATTTTGCTTCTAACCAAGTCGCTAATTTTGCATCAGCTTGTTCTTGAGTTAAAGCTCCTTTACGGATACCGCCATCAAGGTGATGTTTCAATAAAGCTCCTTTGTAAGAAAGAATTGCTTTGGCTGTATCAGTAGGTTGAGCACCATTGTGCAACCATTTTACTGCGCTATCAAGATCTAAATCGATAGTTGCAGGATTTGTGTTTGGATTGTAAGTACCAATTTTTTCTAGGTATTTACCATCTCTTTTTGAGCGAGCATCAGCTGCTACAACCCAGTAAAAAGGTTTTCCTTTTTTACCGTGTCTTTGTAATCTAATTTTTACTGACATAATCTTATGATTAAATTTTGAGGTACTCGACCTCGATTAATTAAGGTTGCAAAGATACATTTTTTATCGATAAATACTAATTCGATTTGTGTTTTAATGAATAACACTTAATTAGGGTGAATTTGTATTTCAATTTCAATTTTTTTATTTTAAAAAAACATACTTTTGTGTTGTTTAATGCTACAAATTATGAAAAAAAAGTTACTCTATTTAATCGTATTTTTTTCTATTATTTCTTGCCAAGAGGATATAAAATTTAATAATCCTGCTTTTGAAGGTCGAAAAGATAATGTATTCTGGAGGGCAGTAGATGTTAAAGCTACTCTTGTTAATGGTTCTTTGACTATTGATGCATATACTCAAAATGAAAAACTGACTTTGATAACTAATTCTATAAATCCTGGAACTTATATTTTAGGAACCACTAATCAAGCTAATTTTGCCTCCTATATTTCATCCACTAGTACAATAAATCCACCCACATATCAAACTATAGTGGCTTCTGGGCCAATAAATAAGGTGTTGATTTCTTCTGCTGGAACTGCTTATACAAATGGTTTGGCTATTGCTACCACTGGAGGTTCAGGTTCAGGTTTAAAAGTAAATATTGTAGTTACTGCTTCGGGATCCGTAATTGAAGTGTCTATAGCTTCTTTTGGAATGAGTTACACTTCGGGTGATATAATTACTGTTCTTGGGGGTAATGGTGATGCTAAATTAATTGTTCAAAATGTTGAGAATAGTAATGGTGAAATTGTAATTACAGATTTTGATGCAGTAAAAAATACGGTCTCCGGAACTTACAAATTTAATGCAATTAATGTTAATAATGATCCATTGGTAGTTCCTAACTTAAATTTTCAACATGGCATTTTTTATAGAATCCCTTTAAAATAATTATTTACAATAAATTTAAAATGTTATAAATAGCTCGTAATCGGCACTATTAGGCTGTGATTAAGTTCTTTGTGTAAAAATATAAATCATAAATAAGCTAATACATAGTAGATTAGAAAAAATTAGACTACATTTGTACTAATTATTTTAAATAAGTACATATGAATATTTTTGTTGGAAGCCTTCCATTCAGTATTGAGGAAGCAGATTTAAGAGAGTCTTTCGAGGCTTACGGAGCAGTTGATTCTGTAAAAATTATTAC
>CAILTC010000101.1 GCA_903837025.1 uncultured Bacteroidota bacterium
GCTTCCCAAAAAGCTATTGCAGATGCAGGAATTGACCCAGAAACCATTGACTACATTATTTTTGCACACAATTTTGGCGATGTAAAACATGGAACAACCCAATCGGATATGATTCCAAGTTTAGCCACACGTGTCAAACATAAACTACAAATACAAAACCCACGATGTGTTGCTTATGACATTCTTTTTGGTTGTCCGGGTTGGATTGAAGGAGTGCTTCAAGCCAATGCTTTCATCAAATCGGGCATGGCAAAACGTTGTTTGGTAATTGGTTCCGAAACATTATCGAGAGTTGTTGATCCGCACGATCGCGATTCTATGATTTATTCTGACGGAGCAGGCGCAACAATAGTTGAAGCTTCTGACGATGAAACTGGAATGCTTGCTTACGAAAATGCAACTTACGCCATTGAAGAAGCCAATTATTTGTTTTTCGGAAAATCTTATAATCCAGAGTTGACCGAAGATGTTCGCTATATAAAAATGTACGGACGTAAAATTTACGAATTTGCTTTGAGCAAAGTTCCTGCAGCTATGAAAAGTTGTTTAGACAAAAGCGGATTAGGAATTGAAGATGTGAAAAAAATCTTGATTCACCAGGCAAATGAAAAAATGGATGAAGCCATAATTCACCGTTTTTACCGATTATACGGAAAATCAGTACCTAAAGACATTATGCCAATGAGCATTCACGAACTAGGAAACAGCAGTGTTGCGACCGTTCCAACGCTTTTAGATTTATTGATCCGCGGAAAAATCGAAAACCAAGAACTACACAAAGGCGACGTTCTTATTTTTGCATCTGTGGGTGCAGGGATGAACATTAATGCTTTTGTTTATAGATATTAAAAAAAAGTAAAGAGTTGAATGTTAAAGGTTAAAAGTGGTCAGATTTGAAAACTTTTAACCTTGACCTTTTAAACAATAATAGAACTAAAGAACGATAGATTACTTCGTTCCTCGCAATGACTATGTACGAGAAAACATTTCCAAATAAGAGATTCAAATATACTTTAGAATTCCTGCAAAAACACGTTTCTAAGTCCGAAACCATTTTAGATTTAGGTGTCGAAAATCCGTTTTCAAAGATAATGAAAGCCGAAGGTTTTCAAGTCAAAAATACCACTGGCGAAGATTTAGACATCAATCAAAACGTGTTTGTATCTGAAAAACAAGAGGTCGTAACTGCTTTCGAAATTTTCGAACATTTACTGAATCCGTTTACAATTTTGTCAGCAATAAAATCCGATAAATTACTTATTTCTATTCCTTTACGACTATGGTTTTCTTCTGCTTATCGTAGTAAAACTGATATGTGGGACAGACATTATCACGAATTTGAAGATTGGCAATTAGATTGGCTTTTAGAAAAAACAGGTTGGAAAATTATTGATCGAGAGAAATTTACACATCCTGTCAAAAAAATTGGCTTTCGTCCTTTCCTAAGACTCATCACACCTAGATATTATATTGTTTACGCTGAAAGAGTAAAATAATGAATTTCTATATTGTCATTCCAGCACATAACGAAGAAGCTTTTATAGCTTTGACCTTGCAATCCTTGATTTCGCAAACCGTTTTACCTAAAAAAATTGTCATTGTCAATGATAATTCTACCGATAAAACTGCCGAAATTGTTTTGGCTTTCGCCAAAGAAAATCCGTTTATTACTTTAGTCAACAAAACATCTAGCGCGATACATTTGCCAGGAAGCAAAGTAATTCAGGCTTTTCACAAAGGCTTCGAAACTTTGGATAATGAATACGATATCATCGTAAAATTAGATGCTGATTTGATAATGCCTAATAATTATTTCGAACGAATCCAATCCATTTTTGAAAAAGATTTAAAAGTAGGGATGGCTGGTGGATTTGCTTACATCGAAAAAAACGGGGATTGGATTCTAGAAAACCTAACCGACAAAGATCATATTCGTGGTGCTTTCAAAGCGTACAGAAAAGGATGTTTCGAGCAAATAGGAAACCTGAAACCAGCAATGGGCTGGGATACTGTTGACGAATTGTTGTGCAAATTTTACGGATGGAAAGTAGTAACCGATGCTTCCTTGAAAGTAAAACATCTGAAACCAACTGGTGCCAATTATAACAAAACCGCACGTTACAAACAAGGCGAAGCATTTTACACCTTGGGCTATGGATTTTTCATAACAGCAATAGCTTCGGCAAAACTGGCGATGATGAAAAAAAAACCATTACTTTTCATTGATTATATTCAAGGTTTCATGAAAGCCAAATCGGCAAAAACTGCTTTATTAGTCACTCCAGAACAAGCCAAATTCATTCGGAATTATCGATTGAAGAAAATGAAAGAGAAACTTTTTTAATGTTGAATTTAGCTTCGGCATTCAGTTATTTTAAAAAAGCCAAGAACTCTTAACTCATAACTCACAACTTATAACTATTTTTGACAATATTATAAAACTATGATGCTCCTTCGTTATATCTCTCAAATAGGAAAATACTTTTTGATGTGGAAAGAAATTTTCAGCAAACAGACCAAATGGCCTGTAATGAAAGATCTTATCTTCAAAGAAATCGATGATTTAATTATTGGTTCACTTGGAATTGTGGCCTTCATTTCCTTTTTTGTAGGAGGTGTTGTTGCCATTCAAACAGCCCTGAACTTAAACAATCCATTAATTCCGAAATACCTCATTGGTTTTGCCACAAGGCAATCCGTAATTTTAGAATTTGCACCAACATTTATCTCAATAATTATGGCGGGAAAAATGGGGTCTTTCATCACTTCAAGCATAGGAACCATGCGCGTTACAGAACAAATAGATGCACTCGAAGTTATGGGTGTTAATTCGTTAAATTATCTTGTTTTCCCAAAAATCATCGCCTTATTACTATATCCTTTTCTTATTGGTATAAGTATGTTTTTAGGTGTTTTTGGTGGCTGGATGGCGTCGGTTTATGGTGGATTTACATCAAGTACTGATTTTATTATGGGTGCCCAAATGGAATTTAATCCATTCCATATTACTTATGCATTTATAAAAACAATAATTTTTGCTATGTTTTTAGCGACTATTCCATCCTTTCATGGCTATTATATGAAAGGTGGCGCTCTCGAAGTAGGAAAAGCAAGTACCGTGTCCTTTGTTTGGACATCAGTTTGCATTATTCTGATAAATTATATTATAACCCATTTGTTATTAGGCTCATGATAGAAATAAAAAACGCAGAGAAATCATTTGGCGACAGCAAAGTTCTTAAAGGTGTTTCGGCAGTTTTCGAAGCTGGAAAGGCCAATTTAGTAATCGGACAAAGTGGATCGGGTAAAACCGTTTTGCTAAAAAGTTTATTAGGAATTCATAAACTCGATTCAGGAACGATTTCATTTGATGGCAGAATCTATTCTGAACTTGATGAAGTAGAAAAGAGAGATTTAAGAACCGAAATTGGAATGGTTTTTCAAGGAAGTGCCTTATTTGATTCGATGACCGTTGCCGAAAATATAGGTTTCCCGTTGAAAATGTTTACCAATAGTCCAAATTCCGAAATACAAAAACGCGTTGATTTTGTTTTAAAAAGGGTTAATCTTATTGATGCACACAATAAATTACCTTCGGAAATTTCTGGAGGAATGCAAAAAAGGGTAGCTATTGCTCGCGCTATTGTAAATAAACCAAAATACCTTTTTTGTGATGAACCCAATTCTGGTTTAGATCCCAACACCGCTATTTTGATCGATAATCTTATCGAAGAAATAACCGATGAGTACAATATTACCACCGTGATAAACACCCACGATATGAACTCGGTAATGGAAATTGGAGATAAAATTATATTTTTGAAAAATGGCCTTAAAGAATGGGAAGGCACAAAAGACGAGATTTTCAGAACCGATAATCAAGCTATAGTTGACTTTGTTTATTCTTCTAATTTATTTAAAAAAGTAAGAGAAGCTTATTTAAAAAGCTAATCTTACTCTTTTCGATTTCTATAAAACTACTACGTTAATTTTATTTGGGAAACAATTCCCTTTATTTCTTGTTCCTTACTTTTTGGGTAAATTAACAAAACATTGTCTTTATCTACGATTATATAATCTTCAAGACCGTCAATAATTACGAGTTTATTTTTTGCCGTACTTATGATATTGCTGGATGAATTATGCAACAAAACGGTAGCATTTACGACGGCATTATCATTATCGTCTTTTGGTAATTTTTCGTGCAAAGAACCCCAAGTCCCAAGGTCATTCCAGTCGAAAGTGGCAGGAAGCACAAATACATTCTCAGCTTTTTCCATGACGGCGTAATCTATAGAAACATTTTCGGCCAAGGCATAATTTTCTTCAATGACAGCGGCTTCTTTTGCAGTATTATAACTTTCGACACCTTTAAGAAACAAAGCATTCATTTGTGGTTGAAATTTTTCGAAAGCTTCGGTTATGGTTTTCACACTCCAAATAAAAATCCCTCCATTCCACAAGAAATTACCGCTTTTAATAAACGTTTTAGCCGTTTCATAATCTGGTTTTTCTCTAAACTGAGAAACTTTTTTTATCGGATTCACATCGGTTTTATCATATTCGATGTAACCAAAACCCGTATTAGGAAACGTAGGCTGAATTCCGAGCGTCATTAGTGCGTTTTCATTGCCACAATAATCAAAACAATGTTGCAAATTTTCTGCAAAAGCTGTTTCATCTTCAATCCAATGGTCGCTTGGAGCTACCACCATAACTGCATTGGGATTTTGTTTTTGAATTTTTAGCGAAGCATATAAAATACAAGGAGCTGTATTTCGCATAGCGGGTTCTAATAAAACCTGCTCTTGCTTAACCATTGGCAATTGCTCTAAAACAATAGAATTGTATTTCTCGTTGGTTAAAATCAAGATGTTTTCAACCGGAATCAATTTTGATAATCGGCTAAAGGTTTTCTGGATTAAGGTATCTCCCGAACCCAACATATCGTGAAATTGCTTTGGAAAATCAGTGGTACTTACCGGCCAAAACCGAGAACCAACTCCACCGGCCATTATAATTGCGTAATAATTTTTATTCATTTTATACGTTTCTATGAGAACCGAAGTTATCTCAAATTATTTTAATTTATATCAACTCGGCAACAATTCTACCTCTGCATTTGGATTAAAAAGATAGGTTCTTCCTGAATTTATTTCTACACATTCGTAGCGTTTTGTTCTCAGTGCTCCTTTTTTGAAAATCTTTCCGTTATGAATTCTGAAAACACTGCCGTAAGGAACTTCAAAGATATAATTTTTATCGTTTTGAACATCAAATTGTTTCAATGCCAATGATAATGTAGCATCCGTATCGCTACTTGCAGAAGGATTTTTAAAATGTCTTGCCAATAAAGGAAGCAAATGATTCGGAAAAATCTCAGGTCGAATAAACGGAACCATCAACCGTTGAAAGGAATATTTCCATTCAGTTCCATGTGGTTTTATATTTCTTCCAAATTTTTCGAAGGCAACCAAATGAGAAATTTCGTGAATTAGGGTAATCAAAAACTTGTATTTATTGAGACTCGAATTAACCGTAATTTCGTGTTTCCCGCTCAAGCCTTTTCTATAATCGCCATGCCGAGTTTGTCGTTCGTTCACAATTTTAAGATGTACTTGATTAATAACAATCAGCTCAAAAACTGGTTTCACGGCATGTTCGGGCAAATATTTTGATAAGGTTTCGCTCAAAATAATTAAGGATTTGTAGATGAAACCTGCAATACTTTTCCGTTGTAATATTTATTAGCGGTCAAGGCAAAATTACAAATATAATCAGCCATTTCTTTTGCAGTAATTGGTGCTTCGTAACCTGGAAAAGCTTCTTGTAACATTTCAGTTTGAACAGCGCCAAGAGCCAAAACATTAAATGAAATTCCTCGCTCTTTGTATTCCTCGGCTAACAATTCGGACAAAGTAATAACAGCACCTTTACTTGAGCTATATGCCGAAAGCCCAGCGAATTTAAGACTTCCTTGAATACCTCCCATCGAACTTATAGTAACCACATGACTTCCTTTTTGCAAATAAGGCAAGCACGCACGCGTTAAATTGGCAACGCCAAAAACATTGACTTTATAGATATTCTCAAAATCGGATTGGGAAGTTTCGGAGAAAGGTTTCAGTAATAAACTACCTGCATTATGTATAATTATATCTACATTTTTCCAGGATTGCGAAAGGAATTTCTCGACTTGTTGCATTTCATTTTCGTCAGACAAATCGACAGAAAGGCAAGTAATATTTTGATTCTCGATCAATTCCTGAGACGTTTTTCTGGAGATTGCAACTACATTGTGACCGGCATTGGCAAACTGCAACGCCAATTCATAACCAATTCCTCTTGAAGTTCCTGTAATAATGATATTTTTCATAGAGCGAAATTAAGCAAAAACTTTAAAAAAAGCGATTTTTGAAACTGATATAAATTCCAATAAAAAACCCTTTCCTTTTTTAATTGGGAAAGGGTCTGAATAAAAATAATCTTCCACTTATCCAGCAATAATACTTCTAGAAATTACAATTTTCTGAATTTCGGAAGTACCTTCATAAATTTGGGTGATTTTAGCATCACGCATCATTCGCTCCACATGATATTCTCTTACATAACCATTTCCGCCATGTATTTGTACGGCTTCAACAGTAGTATCCATAGCGGTTTGCGAGGCAAAAAGTTTTGCCATGGCTCCACTAATATCATAATTATTATGATTGTCTTTGTCCCAAGCCGCTTTCATACAAAGATGCCTTGCGGCTTCAATATTTACGGCCATATCGGCCAATTTGAAAGCAATGGCTTGATGATTGCAAATTTCTGTACCAAAGGCTTTGCGTTCTTTCGAATATTTTAAGGCCAATTCGTAAGCTCCAGAAGCAATTCCTAGGGCTTGAGAAGCAATTCCTATTCTTCCGCCAGCCAAAGTTTTCATTGCAAATTTGAATCCAAAACCATCTTCACCAATTCTATTTTCTTTCGGAACTTTCACATCATTAAACATCAACGAATGGGTGTCGGAACCACGGATCCCCATTTTTTGCTCTTTGTGACCAATAGCAAAACCTGGCATATCTTTAGTCATAATCAAAGCATTGATTCCTTTGTGTTTTTTATCGGCATGGGTTTGTGCAATGACAATATAAACCGAAGCTGAATTCCCATTGGTTATCCAGTTTTTTGTTCCATTTACCAAATAATAATCCCCCATATCTATCGCTGTCGTTTTTTGTGAGGTGGCATCACTCCCAGCTTCGGGTTCGCTCAAACAAAAAGCACCGTGAATTTGACCTGAAGCCAAACTTGGCAACCATTTTTGTTTTTGTTCTTCGGTGCCAAAAGCTTGTAATCCCCAACAAACAAGCGAATTATTGACGGACATCACCACCGAAGCCGAGGCGTCAACTTTCGATATTTCTTCCATGGCAAGGACATACGAAATCGTATCGAGACCGCTTCCTCCATATTTTGGATCCACCATCATTCCCATAAAGCCAAGTTCCCCCATTTTTTTGATTTGATCGGCCGGGAAGAGTTGTTTTTCATCTCTATCAATTACTCCAGGCAACAATTCGTTTTGGGCAAAATCTCTGGCGGCCTGCTGCACCATTAATTGTTCTTCAGTTAGATTAAAATTCATAATATTATAAAATAAATGGTGATTTTTGTTATAAAAATATATTCAAAGATACTTTTTAAAAATGAAATTTTCGATTTAGATTTATAATTTTTGAAAACTATAACGTTTTCGAAAAATGCCGAAACACTTTCTTTTCGATGTTGAATCCGTTTCGAATATTCGGATTACTAGGCCGCTATTTTTGTCATGAGGTTGCGTGAGGGATGGAAGCGGCATCCTTTTGTGGAGCGAAAGCGGAACAAAAGATAAAGCGTACAGCACGACCCGAAAGTGGCAAGAGGCACGACGAAGCCAACTGGAGGGGCACGCCCAAAGAAAAAAGGCTGTTATTTATGGTATTTAGCCGTTTTGAATCAACAAATTGCTTTTCGAAATCATAAAGTTTTGGCAATTGCCCACCAATTCCTTGATTCTTTATCGATCTAAAACTTTTTGTAAATAATTTTTAGTAATTTTCAACGTTTTACTAAAGTATCTTAAATTTTATAATAAAAATGAGTTCGATTCTTTCATCAGACCAAAAAAAATCAATAGCGCTATCCGTTCTTTTATACGGGACAATGTTGCTCATTTTATTCTTTATCCGCTTTTGGCCACCCGCAAATTTAGCTGAATTAACAGGCGGTGGTGGCGGTGGTGGTGGTGTTACTGTAAATTTTGGCGATAGTGATTTAGGTTCAGGTGCCAATTATAAAAGTGAGGTTTTGAATGTTAAAAATCAAGCCAAACAAGTACCTACAAAAGCGACTCCGGAGGAAGCTATTTTGACTCAAGAAAATGCTACCGAAGAAACTGCGGTAATTCCGAAGAAAGAAAAACCATTAAAACCAACACCTGTTTTAAAAGAAGCAGTTAAACCTGTTGTGGCAAAGCCAAAGGTTTCTAATACTACCAACGATGCGTTATCTAGCATTCTGAAAGGGTCTAATAAAGGCGGCGATGGCGATGATAAAACGGCTGGGAACAAAGGAAAATCGAACGGAAGTTTAAGCGCTAACGGCTATTATGGCACGGGAGGTTCTGGAGGCGGAACAGGCGGAGGAAATGGTACCGGAAACGGAATAGGAACTGGCAGCGGTTACGGTGCTGGAAATGGTGGCGGTTCAGGAAACGGAAGTGGTTATTCTTTGGGCAACCGAAAAGCAATATCAAAACCAGCTCCAAAATATACCTGTAACGAATCAGGAAAAGTAGTTGTAGAAGTTTCTGTAGACAGAAATGGAAGAACAACAAATGTCATTGCCGGAATAAAAGGAACTACAAACACAGCAAAATGCTTATTAGACCAAGCGACAATTGCAGCTATGAATACGAGATGGGACGCTAGCAGCGACGCTCCAGAAAAACAAGTTGGTAAAATTGTTTATAATTTCAATTTGAATTAAACAAATGGGACGCTGATTAAACGGATTTTGGCGGATTGACATAGATTAGATAAACAGAAAATGCCTCGAAATTATCGAGGCATTTTCTGTTTCTGTCATTTCGACGAAGAAGAAATCTTATTTGTAGTTCTCGCTATGTGATTTCTCCCATTGGTCGAAATGACAAAAATTACTCAAGCAAACAAATCTGAAATTACTTTGGGCTCGTGGCAATCACAAACTTCAAATTATTACGAACGCCAATTTGCAAAACATCAACTAAATCTTGAACTTGTAAATTGAAAGGAATTCGAACAATAACCGTTTGATCTTTTTTGACATTCATTTTAGACATCAAAGTTGTTTCGAGTGCTTCAAAAGTTACGGGCTGTTTGTCGATATAGAATTTTTTATCTTCGGTAACTGATAAACTAATGTATTGTTTGTTTGTTTTTTCGTTAGACTTCGCTTTTGGCAATGTCATTTTGATCACATTAGGGTTGGCCAAAGTAGAAATAATCAGGAAAAACAACAGCAAGAAAAACATGATATCGCTCAAGGAGGATGTCGCTATTTCGGCATGAAATCTTCGTTTTCGTTTTATTGACATTGTTATACTTTTTGAATAATATTTACAAACTCCAATATCTGTTTCTGAATTTTTAAAGCAAAATTATCAATCTTTCCGTTCAATAAATGATAGGCGCTATACGCGATGATTCCCACCAATAAACCGGAACCGCTACTAATCATTTTTTCGTATAAACCCCCAGAAATATTACCAATACTGATATTTTCGGTTACCGAAATACTATAAAATATTTTTATAACTCCCGAAATTGTTCCAATAAATCCTAATGTTGGTGCAATCCCAGCAATAAGACCCAGTTTTCCTAAATGCTTTTCCATTTCGCCAATTTCAATATCAGCGGCGCGATCCATATTCGATTCGATTTCGACAATAGGTCTACCAATAATAAGAATTCCTTCTTTTATAATATTCCCCGAAGCAGTATTGCTTCTTTCGGCGATAGACTTTGCTAATTCAAGATTTCCCGAATTAAGATTATCCCTCACATCTTTCATCAAATTACTATCTATTTTCGATGCTCTGTGAATGTATAAATAGCGTTCAATTATTACATAAAAAGTATATAATAATAATAATGAAATTGGAATTAAGAAAAAACCTCCTTTGAAAATAAATTGTAAAACAGAAATTTCAGTGTTTGGAGCTATTTTTTGAATCACTACTCCCGAAGCAGCATTAGCAATTGTGTCGGCCTGTAATTGTATTAAACTAAACATATATTATTATTTTACTCATTAATTCTAAAATTTATTTCAATTTTGCAATCAAAGATACTTTTCGATGTACTATTAAACTAAAAAAATCGAAAAATATTTTAACCCACTCCTATTTTAATAACAAAATGAACTATCAAGAAACAACAAACTGGTTATTTAATCAACTCCCGATGTACCATTTACAAGGTGCTTCGGCTTATAAAAAGGATTTAACTAATGTTCAATTATTGGTCAATCATCTCGAAAACCCACAGAAGAAGCTCCAATGCATTCATGTAGCGGGAACAAATGGCAAAGGTTCTACCTCGCACATGTTGGCATCGATACTTCAAGAATCGGGCTACAAAGTTGGCTTATATACATCACCACATTTAATAGATTTTAGAGAGCGAATCAAAATTAACGGAATAGAAATTCCCGAGGATTTTGTCTGCAATTTCATCAATAAAAACAAAGTTTTTTTCGAAGCCAATGACATGAGTTTTTTTGAAATGACTGTTGGATTGGCTTTCGATTATTTTGCCAAAGAAAATGTAGACATCGCTATAATCGAAGTGGGAATGGGCGGAAGATTAGATGCCACAAACATTATCACGCCAATGATTTCGGTTATTACGAATATCGCTTTGGATCACACTCAATTTCTTGGAAACACAGTCGAAGCCATTGCTTTTGAAAAAGCAGGAATCATCAAACCAAAAATACCCGTTGTAATTGGCGAATATACCTCCGAAACAAAACCTGTTTTTCTGGCTAAAGCCAAAGAAAACGATTCCGAAATTTACTTTGCTTCCGATTTGATTACAGCAGATTATCCCTCTGATTTAATTGGCGATTACCAAATACACAACAAAAAAACGGTTATCGAAACTGTAACGATAGTAAACGCACAGCAGCAATTTGAAGTTTCGGAAGCCCAAATTAAAAATGGTTTATTGAATGTTGTGAAAAACACCGGCCTCCTAGGAAGATGGCAACAACTGGGTGAATCGCCGAAAATTATCTGTGATACAGCCCATAACAAAAACGGCTTGGAAATTGTGATGAAACAAATTAAAAAACAAAAATTTGATGCTTTACATATCGTTTTGGGTGTGGTAAACGACAAAGATTTGGCTGAAATTTTACCTTTATTCCCCAAAGAGGCCATTTATTATTTCTGCAAACCCAATATTCCTCGTGGTTTAGATGCTCGAATTTTAAAAGAAAAAGCGGCTGATTTCGGATTAATAGGCGAAGTATATAATTCTGTTTCAGAATCTTATACGAAATCTTTGCAAAACGCTGCAAAATCCGATATGATATACATTGGCGGAAGCACCTTTGTTGTTGCAGAAATTTTATAATTTTTTCTATATTATGCTTGTATATACGGAAAAGTGGTGTATATTTGCACTCGCAATAACGCAAGACATTGCAACCCGAAAGGGCGATTAGCTCAGCTGGTTCAGAGCACCTCGTTTACACCGAGGGGGTCGGGGGTTCGAACCCCTCATCGCCCACCACAAGGGACAAAGAAGAAATAATCTTCTTTGTCCCTTTTTTATTTCTGTCTATTTCCCTGTTAATCAGATACATTAATTGAACAGCTTCGTTAATTCTGGTGGTTCGAAATCCAGTTCCGTTAAATGTCAGATTTTCGGGATAAATTGAACCAATTAAATCCCTACATTCTGCGAATGTCCCACCTTCATAGCCTATACTAAGCCTTAACAGATTATCTATTCCCTCATTCAACAACCCTTCAATATCTTCTTTTTCATTACTGATTCCTGATAATTTAGCTTCAAGTTTAGTAACCATACTTCCATAATCAGATTTCATTTCTCTATAATCCGAAGAATCAATTTGATTTGTTACAACTAATTCTCTTGCTTTAGAAAGCCTATTCTCATAATCTTTTATCTGAGCTAGTAGTTGTCGTTTTTCATCTTGTATTCCTTTAGTTTGTTCTTTATAGGCTTCTGCTATCAGTGCAGTATAAAGCTTTTTATATTCTTGTCTTGGTAAGTACTTTTGGAGTTCATTTACAAATAGTTCATTTACTGATTCTGCCCTGAAACGATGCGCACAACCACCAAAACAATGATAATAGGCATAATACCTATTACGTCCTTTCGATTTGCTTCCGGAAAGAATCTTTGCACATATCGGACATATTAGAAAACCACGAAGCGGAAGTTCTTCAATAGTTTCGACTTTTGGTCGTGATGTTTTTCCACGTCCATCAAGTACATCCTGCACTGTATAGTATAATGCTTCAGAAATTATAGCTTCGTGTTGTCCTCTAACAAAAAAACTTTCTTCGTCTTTATATTTAGGAACGAATATCTTCCCACAGTATAAAGGATTACGCACTGCGAGCCAAAAACTGTGCATTCCTGTCTTAATACCTTTCTTTTTTGCTAGACGGTGTATATCTTCTGTACTAAATATTCCTTTAGATAATTCTTGAAAAGCCCATCGCATAATGGATGCTTCAGGCTCTTTAAGGGCAATATATTTACTTCCGTCTTCCTTTGATCTGTTTGCATATCCAACAGGAGCTTGACTTACATAACGACCTTCTTTTTTAGCTCTACGCATACCATGAAATACATTTAATGCTCTCCGATCGTTTTCGACTTCAGGTGCGGCAAGATAGAAGGCAAGCATCATCTTGTTTTCTGGAATAGAAAGATCAAGGGGTTGTTCTATAGCTTGAGGTTCAACACCTAGCTTTCGAAGCAAATTTATCATTTGGTAAGCATCACCTGCATTACGACTGAACCTATCCCATTTGGTAAATAGAACCAAATCCGTTTTATTTTTATGTTTCTTAAGATTAACCAGCAATTTTTTCCATTGCGGTCTAATAAAAGTTTTCGCCGAATGGTCTTCATAAATCACATCCCGTATTCCAATAGAATTGATTTCACAATATTTTCTCAGCACTTCCTCCTGATTTCTCTGGGAATAGCCTTTATCCGCTTGCTCATCTGTGCTCACGCGTACGTATAAGTCTGTTATGTTTTTCATTCTCTCTTTCTTAAATATTTAGCTACTGTATTATTTGCCAATTTCCTCAAAAATCCTAAGATATTCTTGGCTTGTTCGAGCGTTAAATCCAGTCCTTCTGTCTTTAACATTTCCAAAGCTTTCTCTGGAGTGATTCTTCTTTTTTCATTCTCTTCTTCATTTTTCATCACGCACCTCCTTTTTTCAATAGCAAAAGACCTCCAAAACGGTCTTTTACTAATTCGACATATATCACACTTCCTTACAAAGATAGAATGGATTTTTTTCTAAATCATAGGTGAAATATAATCATGATAGGAGACAATATGTAATAAAAAAACACCCTTTAAGCA
>CAILTC010000102.1 GCA_903837025.1 uncultured Bacteroidota bacterium
CTCCTGGCTTGCGTCTTGTTGTTTACCTTCCCATCCATTTTCAGGACAGTGGTTTTGTAGATAACAACAAGCTTTATAGCTTACAGTTGCGGGTACAGCGTGAGATTTTTGAATTTTGATTTATGAATGATGATTTCAGATTTAAAATCTGAAATCGTTAATCTACAATCTTCAATCACTCTCTTCCCTTTTAATGCCGTTTTAAAATCAAAACAGCAACCTCAATACGGCGGCAAATATAGCATTTTTGGATTAGAAATCATTCCGATTTTATTTATATATTTATCGTAAACAATTCCATTATGGAAATAATTATCGTTCATCCAAAAAACAATAAAGAACAAAAAGCGATTCAATATTTTCTTAAAGCATTAGAAATCAATTTTTAAAATCTTACAAGCAAATCCGAAGAAAGTCCTTATAACCCAGAATTTGTTGAAATGCTGCAACAGAACAGAAAAAATTTTAAAGCTGGTAAAGGCTTTAAAATTAATTTAGATGAGATATAGAAATAATATTTCTTCCTAAATCGAAAGAACATCTTGACTATTTTTAAGAAGGTTAATAATCCAATTATTCAAAAAAAAATTAAACAACTTTTAGATTCAATTTTAGACACTCCTTATTCTGGAATTGGAAAATCTGAACCATTGAAACATAATTTAACTGGGCTTTGAAGCTGAAGAATCACTCAAGAACACCGATTCGTTTATGAGGTTCTTGAAACCGAAACTGTTATTTTGATACATTCCCTAAAAGTGCATTCTTAAAATCGTCAAGAATAATACTTGCGATTTTTTTATCCAAAAATCCTTTTTGCCCTAGCTTTGCCTTCCATGAAAACAATTTATGAAATCCATTTTTTTAAATTTTTCGTTTTATATTCCTAAGCCCCCTAATTGGATGCAAACAAAATGGAGAAACTTCAAAGAAGGAAATTGCTACTTGCATAAATTCTATATATAACACAAATTCAATTTATAACTACAGCTGTTTTCATATCTTTGATATAAATTCAAACTTCAGATTATGAAAAAATTACTACTTATTGTATTGATTTGCTCCTTTCAAATTATGATAGGCCAACAGTATGTTGATGTTCGCTTAGTGAATGAAAACATTGGCACAGCTAACTGTTGCAATTATGATAATTCATCAAACGATTCCGGATTAAATATAATTTTACAAGCTCACAACGTAACTAGATACATAGGTAAAGAAGGACATCCATATCCGCCTTTTGCAGGAAAAATGATAGAAATAACTTGTAATTGCGACGCAAATCTATTAGTAAATGATTTAAATACCTATTCAACCGTAGTCGATAAAGCGGTAGTTTCAAATTTTGGTATTTTTAAAGATGCCGTAACAGTAAAGATTTTAAATGACGGAATAGGTATTCCTACAGGAGTAAACAATTCAATCATTACTACAAATGATGATGGTTTAAATCAAATTTTTAAAGATTTTAATGTCTTTTATTATGATCATTGGTGTACCACTTGCGGCAACATACCTAGTCTTGCAAAAGCCTATAATATTGTTTGTGATTGTGACAATACTGGATTAAAAATTGCTTTAGACAACTATACAAGCGTCATTGAAATTACAGAATACACCGCAGCATATTATCCTTTACTAGGAAATATGAGCTTTGAAAATTCAACAAAAACCATTTACCCAAATCCTTTTTCGAATACTTTTTCAATAAATGCAACAGAAAACATTTCGGAATATTCCGTTTTTGATAGCTCTGGAAAAAAAATCATCAAAAGCAATTCTAAATCAGATTTAGACACACAAACATCGGGGCTTGTTTCTGGTATTTATCTCTTAAAACTACAATTTGAAAATGGTAAAAACACTAATTATAAATTGATAAAAAAATAAAATCTATTTTTAAAACAGAATAAATATACCTTTGCAATTCTATTACAAAAGCATTTTTATGAAATCTTTTTCTCTTCGCATCATTCTATTTATATTCCTAATCTCCTTCATTGGATGCAAACAGAATGGCGAAACTTCAAAGAACGAAATTGCCTCTTCCAAAAATGAAATTCGTTATGCTAAAGGTTTAGAAATCTATAAATACAAGGGTTTTTCGATTGTAAAAATCACCAAACCTTGGCCAGGTACCAAAGAAAATTTTACTTATATTCTTCAAGAAAAAAACGGAATTATTCCTGATAGTTTGAAGCAGTTTACGAGTATTCAAATCCCTATAAAATCGATTGTTGTGACTTCGACCACCCACATTCCTGCTTTGGAATTATTGGGAGTCGAAAATAGTTTGGTTGGTTTTCCGAATACGAATTATGTTTCCTCGGAGAAAACCAGAAAATTAATTGATGCTGGAAAAGTTCGGGAAGTGGGTTCGAATGAAAGCCTGAATACCGAAGTTATAATCGATATGAAACCCGATGTTATTGTGAGTTTTGGTCTAAATAATAGCAATCCCACATTGGATAATCTTCAAAAAAGCGGTCTAAAAGTAATGCTTAACGGAGATTGGACGGAACAATCTCCATTAGGGAAAGCAGAATGGATCAAGTTTTTTGGTGCCTTATACGGCTTAGATTCTAAAGCGAATTCCGTATTTTTGGAGATCGAAACAGCTTACAATACCACTTTGGCTTTAGCCAAAAAAGTAAGTACAAAACCCACAGTGCTGTGTGGGGCGATGTATCAAAATCAATGGAATGTACCGCAAGGCGAAAGTTGGGCTTCCCTATTTTTGAAGGATGCCCAATCTGATTATTTATGGAAAAATGCGAAGGGAACTGGAAGTTTACCATTGCCGTTTGAAGTCATTATCGAAAAAGCTCAAAATGCCGATTTCTGGATAGCACCGGGTGATTTTTCGACCTTGAAAGAAATGAGCGACAGCAATCCGCATTACAAGGAATTTGCTTCATTCAAAAATAAAAAAGTATATTCGTACGCCTTGAATAAAGGAGCAAAAGGCGGGATTCTCTATTTTGAATTATCCCCATCGCGCCCCGATTTAGTTTTGAAAGATTTGATTAAAATTTTTCATCCCGAATTAGTACCCGATCATCAACTTTTTTTCTTGAAAAAATTGGAATAAGAAATCAATTAAAAATTATGAATTGTTGTTATTAACTAGAATATAAATTTTATTACTTCTTAAAACTCAATTAGCTAAAAAAACTTGCAAAACAAAAACCGAAATACACTTTTATTCTCCTTTTTGACATTGTCATTGGCATTGCTATTGGTATTGAACATTAGTTTAGGATCCGTTTCTATTCCGATAAAAGACGTTTTCAATAGTCTTATAGGAGGAAATTCGACCAAGGAAACTTGGCACTATATCATTATCAATTATCGCTTACCCAAGGCTATTACTGCCATACTTGTTGGCATAGGATTATCCATCAGCGGCTTATTGATGCAAACCTTATTCCGAAATCCATTGGCGGGTCCTTATGTTTTGGGATTAAGTTCGGGAGCCAGTTTAGGCGTGGCAACGGTTATTTTGGGAGCGACTTTATTACCTGCTGGCGTAGCATCGATTTTGCTTTCTTCTTATGGAATCGTTTTGGCGTCAAGCCTAGGAAGTTTGCTGGTTTTATTGGCTGTTTTGGCTGTAGCACAACGCTTGCGCGATACCATGGCGATATTGATTGTTGGCTTAATGTTCGGGAGTTTGACCAGTTCTATTGTGGGGACACTCACCTATTTTAGTACGTCCGAACAATTACAGAAATTCACTTTTTGGTCCTTGGGAAACCTCGGTAATTTACCTTGGTCTTCGATCGTAATTTTATCCATTTGTGTGATCCTTGGTTTGCTTTTGAGCCTTTTGAGTATTAAACCCTTAAACGCATTACTTTTGGGTGAAAACTACGCCCGAAGTTTAGGAATGAATTACACGAAAACACGGCTAATTATTATCTTTGCTACCAGTATTTTGGCGGGAAGCATCACCGCTTATACCGGCCCGATAGCCTTTGTCGGATTGGCCGTACCGCATATCGCCAAGTTGGTTTTTCAAACGAGTAATCATACTATTTTATTCTGGAGCACCTTGCTTTTGGGAGCGATTATTATGCTTATTTGTGATAGTATTTCGCAACTTCCCGGAAGTGATATTACGCTGCCGATTAATGCAGTAACTTCTATTTTTGGTGCGCCAATAGTGATTTGGTTGTTAATTCGAAAACGCAAAATGATGAACTAATTTTTTTTAAACACATAGAAACATAGTTTATTTAGTTTATGAAAGATGCTGATAGAAAAAAAATCTTCGATTTTTCATAGTTTGAAAACTAACAAAAAGACAAATCATTTGCATTAAAAAAAACAATATGATAACACAAAAATATTTAGATGAATTAACTTATGAAGTCATTGGTTCTGCCATAGAAGTACATAAAATAATGGGGAGAGGATTACTAGAAAATGTTTATCATCAATGTGTAAAAGAAGAATTATCACAGAGAAAAATTCAATTTTCTACGGAAATGAAAGTTCCTTTAGTCTATAAGAACAAAGATCTCAAGGTTGATTTCAAATGTGATTTGCTAATTGAAAATTGTCTGGTGGTTGAATTAAAATCTGTAATACATCCAAATCCAATATTTGAAGCTCAACTTATGACTTATATGAAATTACTAAAAGCTCCAAAAGGCATATTAATTAATTTTAATTGTTTTAATATTTTCAAAGAAGGGCAGAAAACTTTTGTGAACGAGTATTTTAAAAATTTACCAGAAAAGTAAATTATTCTCTATGTTTGAAACAAAGTTTCAACTATAAACTCTTTTATAGTATCCAAAAAGCTATGTTTCTATGCGTTTAAAAAAAATAAAAATGAATTACAAAAATATACTTTCTACTTCAAATTTAAGCATTGGTTACAAAACCAAAAGCGCAACAAATAGTATTGCTTCGAATATTGATTTGTCTTTAGAAAAAGCAAAACTAATTGCCTTAATTGGTGCCAATGGCATTGGAAAATCGACGCTTTTAAGAACCCTAACCGGAATTCAAAAACCGCTTTCGGGAACTGTTTTGTTAAATGGAAAAAACATTCACGAATTAGATCCTTTGACCTTGGCAAAAAACCTTAGTGTTGTTCTCACCGAAAAATTGCCTCCCAGTAATTTGACCGTTTGGGAGCTTATTGCTTTGGGAAGACAACCTTACACGAATTGGATTGGAAAATTAACCGACACGGATATTGCGAAAGTTAACGAAGCAATGGAACTCACTCAAATTGGTCATTTAGCGACCAAAAAGCATTTTGAAATTAGTGACGGACAACTCCAAATCGTCTTAATCGCAAGAGCTTTGGCGCAAGATACGCCCTTAATTATTTTGGATGAACCCACAACCCACTTGGATTTACTCCATAAAGTGGTGCTTTTTAAACTCTTGAAAAAGCTCACCCAAGAAACTGGAAAGTGCATTCTTTTTTCGACCCACGATATTGATATGGCAATACAACTGAGTGACGAAATGATCATCATGACACCCGAAACAGTGGTGCAAGACCAACCGTGTAACCTCATTATGAAAGGAAGTTTTAACACTTTATTCAAAGACGAACATATTGTTTTTGATAGTGAAAAGGGAAAATTTGTGATTTCTTAAATCTACAATCCAATCTGCCTTCCGTAACCTAAAATCTGCCTTTTTGCTTCGCCAACTACAAACGCAACCGAATTGGCAATATTAAAACTTCGGATTAAATTGGACATCGGAATCGTCAAATGATTTTCGAATCTACCTAAAATCGCTGCGCTTAAACCTTTGCTTTCTTTACCAAAAACAAGCCAATCACCGTCCTGAAAATCAGCTTCATAAATAGATTTTTCGGAATGGGAACTCATCAAGAAAACACGCGATTGATCTGGAATTTGGGCAATCCATTCTTCGATATTTTGATATTCCGTAACTTCGAGATGCACCCAATAATCCAATCCGGAACGTTTCAGGTTTTTATCATTGATGACAAATCCAAAAGGATGAATCAGGTGCAAACGGCTTTGAGTACCCACACACAACCGACCAATATTACCGGTGTTGTTAGGAATTTCGGGTTCAACTAAGACTATATTTAACATCGTTTTTTTTGTTTATTCGGTGATTTGTTTATTCGTTTAATAGGAAATCAGAAACGTAAAAAATTCATAACTCATAATTCAAAATTCATAACTTCTTTTACTTCTCCAGCTTGTAAATCGTTCAAATATACATTTCCTATTCGAACGCGTATCAATCGCAAAGTAGGAAAACCAACCGCTGCCGTCATCTTACGAACTTGGCGAAACTTCCCTTCATTTACTGTAATCGAAGCCCAAGATGTAGGTCCGTGACGCTCGTCCCTTATTTTTTTTCCTCTTTCACCAAAAGCGGGAACTTCACTGACTATAAAGGATTGACATGGTTTTGTGATGTATTTGGTTCCGTTGAAACCAATTTCGACACCCATTTTCATTTTTTCGATGGCATCTTGAGTAATAACTCCATCTACTTGAACGTAATATTCTTTGTCTACTTTTTTGCTGCGTACCTTTTCGCTCATCTTTCCATCGGTGGTGAGTAACAATAACCCTTCGGAATCCTCATCAAGCCGGCCAATAGCCATAGTTCCTTGTGGAAAATCGTGCAATTCGCCCAAGAGTTTCTTTTTGCGTTTGAGTTCGTAAATAAATTGACTTAAATAGCCATAGGGTTTGTGAATGATGAAATGAGAATGGGTCATTTGTTTTTTATTTTGAAGACAAAGATAGTTTTGTTTTAAATAAAAAAAGCGACAACCGTGAGGATGCCGCTTTGAATGTTTTCACAACGGAATAATCCTTATTGTGAATTGCTTCAAAATTGTACTGCAATGTTACAACAAAAGTTTTAATGTTTGAATGAGGAAAACCGTAAACTAGTTAATTTTCTTTTGATTAAATTTCGAGATTAAATAAGATAACGAGAAAAATCATTGTAAAATAGCTGTGAAATGAAGAAAATATTAGGATTGGATTTGGGGACTACATCGATAGGTTGGTCATTTATTAACGAAGCAGAGAATGAGAATGAAACCTCATCTATTATAAATACAGGAGTTCGCATCGTACCACTAACTACAGATGAAGAAGCAGATTTCAAAAAAGGAAATACAATTTCAATTAATGCTGATAGGACTTTAAAACGTGGTGCAAGAAGAGGTTTACAACGTTTCAAACAAAGAAGAGATGCTTTATTAGAAACTTTTAATAAAATAAAATTTATTCCTTCAACTTTTATTTATGCAGAAACAGGTGTGGCAACTACTTTTTCATCTTACCAAACAAGAGCTAAATCAGCTACAGAAAAAGTGACCCAAGAAGAATTGGTTCAAGTTTTATTGATGATTAATAAAAAACGTGGTTATAAAAGTAGTCGAAAAGCAAAAACAGCCGAAGAAGGAGAAGCGATTGACGGAATGAAAATTGCCAAAGAAATTTTCGAAAACAATTTAACTCCAGGGCAATGGGTTTATAATTCCTTATCAAATGGAGGCAAATATATCCCTGATTTCTATCGTTCAGATTTGCAGAAAGAAATAGAAAGGATAATACATTTTCAAAATAAATTTCATTCGGAAATTATAAATAAAAAGTTACTTGAAGACATTCAAGGAAAATCAAGAACTCAAACTTCACAATATTTTACTGGAAAATTAAAAATAGAACTTGCAGAAAACAAAGGAACTAGAGAAGAAACTAAGCTACAACATTACAAATGGAGAAATGATGCTCTAGCAAATGAACTTGATTTAAAGATTTTAGCTTTTATTATTACCGAAATCAATAATCAAATAAATCAGTCAAGCGGCTATCTTGGAGCTATAAGTGATCGAAGCAAAGAATTGTATTTCAATCATGAAACTGTTGGTCAGTTTCAATATAAACAACTCAAAAACAACTCCCATTCTAAACTCAAAAATGAAGTTTTTTATCGTCAGGATTATTTAGATGAGTTCGAGAAAATCTGGGAAACTCAAGCCCAATTTTATCCTGAATTAAATGACAAACTAAAATCAGAAGTTCGCGACATTACTATTTTCTTTCAAAGAAAATTGAAATCTCAAAAACATCTAATAAGTCATTGTGAATTTGAAAAAGGACATAAGGCTATTCCTAAATCATCTCCTTTATTTCAGGATTTCAGAATTTGGCAGAATTTGAATAATATTATTGTCAAAAATGAAACCACAAAAGAACCTTTTATTTTGGATGAAGATTTGAAAAAACTTATTGCTCAAGAATTATTATTTAAAGAAAGTATGACAGATGCTCAAATGTTAACTTTTTGCGAACTAAAGAAAGGAAGTCATTCCGTTAATTTCAAAAAAATTGAAGGTAATCGAACAAATACGGCACTATACAAAGCATTTGAAAAAATACTTGAATTAGAAGGCTATGAAATGGGTTTTTCTAAAATGAATTCATTCGAGATTAAAGATGCAATTTCAAACATATTTGAAACTTTAAATATTAATACTAAAATATTAGATTTTGATCCAACCATTCAAGGAAATAGTTTTGACAAACAGCCATATTATCAATTGTGGCATTTATTATATTCAGCAGAAGAAGATGTTTTTTTGAAAAAAAATCTCATGAACAAATTTGGTTTTAAAGAAAACCACATCCCTTTTCTTTTGAATATAAATTTACAAGCTGATTACGGAAGTTTGAGTGCCAAAGCCATCAAAAAAGTATTACCACATCTTATGGATGGGCAAATTTATGACGTCGCTTGCAGTTTGTCTGGTTATAACCATTCATCATCATTAACTACAGAACAAAATAATGAAAGAATCTTAAAAGACTCATTAGATTTAATCAAGAAAAGTAGTTTACGAAATCCAGTGGTAGAAAAAATCCTTAATCAAATGATTAATGTGATTAATGCCATAATTACAGACCCATCAATGGGAAAACCAGATGAAATCCGTGTAGAAC
>CAILTC010000103.1 GCA_903837025.1 uncultured Bacteroidota bacterium
AAGGAGTAAATGACAATGCGAGAGCAAGGGGCGTGGTTATGCATGCTGCAAATTATGTTTCGGACTCCTTTATTAAAAACAATAAAAGATTAGGAAGAAGTCAAGGTTGTCCTGCAATTCCAGAAGAATTGGTAAAGGGTATTATCAATACAATAAAAAACAAATCCTGTTTGTTTATTTATTTCCCCGTGGGAAGCTCAAAAAATCCAACTCAATTAACCACATAATTTGACTGAATTTTCTAAATTTAATCTTCAATTGGTCGAAAGAGTCTCTTTTTAAACTTTTTTAGGTTTCTAAAAACCGAATTTTATATAAAATAAGTTTGTGACAGTGCTATTTTTTGGAAGATTCCAATATTTTTTAAAATTAATTTTTTTGTAACAAATTAGTTTTAAAACGATTATAAAAAAATTCAATTTTTTCTATAAAATTTATCAAAAAAGCTTGCTTGGAAACGAACTAATTAATTATATTTGCACCGTTGTAATGCGAAAGTAGCTCAGTTGGTAGAGCTCCAGCCTTCCAAGCTGGTTGTCGCGAGTTCGAGCCTCGTCTTTCGCTCCAAAAACCTCAAATGAAAGTTTGAGGTTTTTTATTTTATATAACTCAAGTCTGTTTCAGTTTGTAATTCGGTTTGATTTTGGTTTTTTCTAAATAGAGTAGCGGATAAATTTCCCTTCAAAGTTATTTGGTCTCCATTTACCTCAATCCAGCTTCCTTCTCTTAATCCTATAACAGGACAGCTATTAAAAGCATGAAACTCGTTTATTCTTGTTTCACGAGTTTCTCCCATGTGCTTTGATTCAGGATTGGCTTCTATATAATGCGCATTCAAATTGAATGGAATCAATCCCAAAGTTTGGAAACTTGGAGGGTAAATAATGGGCATGTCGTTTGTTGTTTGCATTGTTAGTCCGCAAATATTGCTTCCCGCACTCGTTCCTAAATAAGGAGTTCCGTTTTTTACTACATCTGCCAAAATGGTCATGATGTTGTTTTTGTACAGTTGTGAAACTAATAAAAAGGTGTTCCCACCACCGGTAAATATTCCTTCGGCATTTTTGATGGCTGCCGCTGGATCTTCAAATTCATGAATTCCTTTTATTGTTTTATTGATTTTGGCGAAAGCCAATGCTACTTTGGCTGTGTATTCTTCGTGAGAAATGCCATTTGGTCTAGCATAAGGTATAAAAAGTATGTTTGTGCATTCTTGAAAATGAATCCTCAATTGAGGTAAAAGGTATTCTAAATATTGGCCTCCGTGTAATGTTGAGGTACTGGCAATAATTATGTTTTTCATGTTTTTATATTTTTGTATGAATATGTGATTATAAAGGTATAAAATCATGTTTTTCAAATTTACTTTTAGGGTTTTTAATTAACATATTTTTACCAAGCCGTTAATAGTTATTTTTGAAGGTCTTAGGATACTTTTACAGTATATTGATTATCGAATTCTACCGATGCGAAAACTTATAGCTGTTTTATTTATTTTAGTAATTGCAAATGTTGCTGCTCAAGAAAAGGCAAATGCAAAATTGAATGGGAAAATTAATGCCAATTTGAATGATCTTGAGGGCGTGTATGTCGTGAATTTAAAAACAGAAAAATCAGTAATTACAGAGAAAGGTGGGTTTTTTTCTATTGCAGCCCATCCGGGTGATACGCTGCTATTTTCCTCCATGCAGCTAAAAGGAATTCAAATTTGTTTAGAGCCAGATGATTTTAAAAAAGAATTGTTTTTTGTAAAAATGGATCAGATGATTAATCAATTGCCCGAAGTTTTAGTTCGAAGGTATGATAATATCAACGCGGTTTCGTTAGGAATTGTTCCAAAAGGACTAAAATCATATACTCCGGCGGAACGAAAATACGCAACAGCATCGTCAGGAACAATGAATCCGATGGGATTAGATCCTTTGTTAAATCTTTTTTCGGGTAGAACGGCGATGTTAAAAAAAGAAATTGAAGTTGAAA
Organism: uncultured Bacteroidota bacterium; assembly: GCA_903837025.1. GTDB lineage: Bacteria > Bacteroidota > Bacteroidia > Flavobacteriales > Flavobacteriaceae > Flavobacterium. The sequence goes on from CAILTC010000103.1 coordinate 1,981, forward strand.
AAAAGGAATTTTATCTCCAGAAATTAGACGATATGTTTGATACACATCATTTTGTTGATATTTTGAAAATTCCAGCAGAATATATAAAAGGATTTGAATATTATATTGTAGAAAACGATAGATTTACAACAACTTTAAATTCAAAGAACAAAACCATGACCGATTTTTTAATGACTCAATTGGCTGCAAAATATAACGAAATAATTGCTTGTGAGAATGAATAAATACTTAACTTTAGTATTGTTATTACTGATACAGTTTTGCTTTGGTCAAGCCAAAAAAGAAAAAGAACTTCACGGAAAAATAAATGCTGATTCAGTTTTGGCTGAAGGAATAAATATTGTGAATTCTTCGAATCAGAAAGCGACTATTTCGGATAAAAATGGATTTTTTACACTTACTGTAAATGAAGGAGATATTTTAATTTTTTCGGCTGTTAATCTCGAAACCTTACGAAAAATTATCAGTAAACAAGATTTGATTTCTGATTTGATTTCAATAAAAATGAGCTCAAAAAACAATGAACTAAACGAGGTAATTATTAATGAGCATCCAGAAATAAATGCTGTTTCATTAGGGATTTCGCCTTCGGGAATGAAATCCTATACCCCTGCTCAAAGAAAGTTATATACTGCTAATTCTGGTGGCGGAATTGATGGGCTTTTAAATAAGATTTCGGGTCGAACAGCAATGCTCAAAAAAGAATTAATAGTTGAAAATAAAGAAAAAATGTTGGCGAGAATTGACGTCCTCTTTGAAGATAAATATTATACAGAAACGTTAAAAATTCCTGAGAATTATATCAAGGGATTTCAGTATTATTGTGTTGAAA
>CAILTC010000104.1 GCA_903837025.1 uncultured Bacteroidota bacterium
TAATAATTTTGAATGTGAATCAAAAGCTTTTGATTTACCTCCAATGAAAAAGGCTTAAATAAAACCTTTCTGATAGAATATAAACAAAGATGCATTTTAATTAATGTGGCTTTTTTATTTTAAAAATACCTTTGTCAAAGTTCTATAGTTTGATAAAGGTTGAAGAATATTTCTTTTCTGTTTTTATTTAACGGAATTTTGCAGCCAATCTTCAAACATAAAACGCATGGAATTCGGTAGAATAATAGTTTCAGAAACAGCTTTCAACAGTGAAAATCTTCAGGATGTAATTCACTCCAATATTTCGGTTATCAACCTCATGCGGGAGGAAGGAGTCAACGATGATTTCATTCATGAAGATGCTTTAATGAGTTATTATTTAGATTATTATGTATCGCAATATACCGAGGGGAATTTTGCTCAATTTGTCTATAATTCGAGATGGGACAAGGAATTGAACGAGTTGATAGAAGAAGGTTTGGCACTCCTTGGTGCCAATAAACATTTAGAATTTTTTCAACAACAATCCAAAAAAGTAAAATTAATGAGCAGCGTGAAGCTCAGTAAATTCCTAAAAGGGAAATTGGAAGGCGTAAATACTATTCGAGATTTGCTCAACAACGACACTTTTTTCGAAATAGACGAAAATCTAATTGCCTTGAACGCCAATTTCCTTAAAACACATCCCGATTTCGAAGTACTTTCCGTAGACGATATGTTTGCCACTTTAGAAGAATTTGTCGGTCACGAGATAAAAAGAGAGTAAACGGAAAAGTCTAAAGTCATAAAGTCGAAGGTCTTAAAGTCATAAAATTACTGCTATTATTTGATTTTGTTGGTTTTTGACTTTACCCTTTTGACTGTAAATCAAATGCAACCAAAATCGAAATCTAGTCATAGCAAGGGCATTTGGCTTTAAGACTTTAAGACTTGCGACTTTTGGATAAACTTTTGTCTGATTTCTATCAAACATTTCCTTAAATTTGCTTCCGTTATTATTAAAGTTAGCCTTAAAAAAATCAAGCTATGTTACAAATCGCATTTATTAGAGAGAATCAAGAAAAAGTAATCAAGGCTTTGGCCAAAAGAAATATGGATGCCACCGCTGTTGTTGAAGAAGTGGTACAACTAGATGAACGCCGTCGCGCCACACAAGTGGAGTTGGACGGAATTTTATCCGAATCTAATAAATTGTCGGCAGCTATTGGTGAATTGATGAAAGGTGGCGAAAAAGCAAAAGCCGCAATCCTCAAAGAAAAAACAGTTTTGTTGAAAGAAAAAAGCAAAGCTTTGGCCGGAACTGCGGATCAATTGGCCGCAGAACTTTTAGAAAAACTATATACGTTACCCAATCTTCCAGCCGATATTGTTCCCGAAGGAAAAACTCCCGAGGATAATCTAAACGTTTTCGAGGAAGGTGAAATTCCAGTTTTGCACGAAGGTGCGCAACCGCATTGGGAATTGGTAAAAAAATACGACATTATCGATTTCGAATTAGGAAACAAAATTACGGGCGCAGGATTTCCAGTTTACAAAGGAAAAGGAGCCAAGTTACAACGTGCCTTAATCAATTATTTTTTGGATAAAAATACGTCTGCAGGTTACAATGAAGTTCAGGTGCCGCACATGGTCAACGAAGCTTCGGCTTATGGAACCGGGCAATTGCCGGACAAAGAAGGGCAAATGTACCACGATGCCACCGATAATTTGTACTTGATTCCAACGGCAGAAGTTCCCGTAACGAATTTGTTTCGTGACGTGATTTTGAACGAAAACGAATTGCCAATTTTAACCACTGCGTACA